>CAZZNL010000230.1:0-3197 GCA_964655625.1 uncultured Pseudomonadales bacterium | reverse complement strand
GTTACAACATGCTTTGCAATCAGCGCCGCGCATTGTTATCGGTTATTTCTGCTTGGCAGGCAGCCATTTGCTCTACTACAGTGGCAGTAATGATTGGCGCATTATCGTTGCCTGCATCATCGGCATTATTGAAACCCTCGCACTGGGTTGGCTGTTATGGCACCAAGCATTGCGCACACGCCCCACCTTGCTGCTGTTGTTGGCATTTACTGCATTAACCATGCTCAGCATTGCCGTGGCGCGAGCAGCGACAATTAACTTGGGGCAAACACTACAAGGGCACTACAAACTTTACACCGCCACTTATTTGCTCATTTTGATTGTTGCCGCACTGGATTGGATACAACACAACAAGCCTCAATATTTGCAGCGCGCGGCGCACTGCTGCCTTCTGAGCAGCGCTACGTTATATATCGCCGGATTATGGCTGTTTGTACCAATGGCACAGCACTATCAACAAACACTGGCAGCCGATATGCGCCAATGGCTTTACAACAATACACTGAAAAACGCTGAAACGCGGCTGTTCGTCAAACAACCGAATAAAAAACTGATGCGCGCCATCGAAGACAATTTCTATAATCCATGGACGCTACTCAGTGCACAACAACTACCCACTACTCGTGAAACAGTACCGACCTGCACAGCAACAGCAGCGCTACCCGCAACCATTGAGAGTCACAAGGCAGCATTGGCTGTACACATCAGACTGAATAGCGATAAATCTCACGAAACTTTCTTATTGTGCAGCCCGCAGCAAACCATTCGTTTTTCAGTCCAGGCGACACATTACCAGCACAATGAAAACGGCACCTACAATCTGGAACTGTGGGTGCCGCGTTTAAGTACGGTTCAAGAAGATGCTGGGCCGTGGGCGCTGTACGCACAGCCCTGAACTGCAGCCAGGATTAGCTTTGATCCACCGGCAAATGCACGCGCATGCCTTCCATTTCATGCGTCACGATTACCTGACAACCCAAGCGACTGTTGTCCTTGAAGTGCTGCGACCCCTCCAGCAATTTCATCTCCCCTTCTGATGCCGGATTCATTTTCTCCATCCACTCAGGCTCGATGTAAACATGACAAGTACAGCACGAGCAAATACCACCGCACATACCTTCGATGCCGGGCAACAAATTGATGGTTGAGCCTTCCATCAGACTCATATTTTCTTCCACATCAACGGTGTGCTCCGTGCCATCGTGCTCAACGTAAGTAATGTTTGGCATAAAGACCTCTACAACAAGATGAAATTAAATTAAAACAAAGGTTTCTCTGAAACTTTAGCGGGCTTTACTTCCATAAAGTCCACAGCGACACCTTTTGGATAAGCAAAACACATGGCAATGGAGCTACCAATCACTTCCGGCTTCATATAGCCATCAAAATATTTGCCCTTTTTCTGCCACTCATGCAGAGCGGCTGACATTTTCTGCGGATCCCAACCCAAACCAAATTCCGTAAATACGGCGCCAGGACTAAAAACCGTCACGCAGATGCGATCAGCCTTTACTTCCTCGCGCAATTCTTTGGAGAATCGATCCACTGCAGCTTTTGTCGCCGCATACACCGCCAAGTGTGACACTTCATTATCGTGACGCACTGTGGCCGATGACAAATTAACAATCAAACCATGACCATTGGCACGCAATAGCGGAATCGCAGCTTGTGTGCAAAAAATAGTTCCCAACAGGTTGGTGTTGATTTGTGCGACGACATCTACCTCTTCCATTTTTTCAATAGGATCAGGCCGCGCAATACCGGCATTGTTGACCAAACCATCCAATTTACCGAAGTGTGCATGCAACGCAGCAAAAGCGCGCTCAACATCTGCTTTTTTTGTCACATCACAGACAAAACCACAAGCCTGTGCCGCACCCAGTTCAGCGACCGCTTTATCGAGCACTTCTTGCCGCCGCCCCAGCAACGCCACTTTTGCACCTAGCTTTACTAAAGCTTGCGCTGTAGCCAAACCCAAGCCAGCACCACCGCCGGTGATGGCAATTACTTTGTCTTTAATCAGTTCAGGATTCATCCAGGTATCGCCACTGTTTTGGTTTGCAAATATTCTTCAAAACCTTCTTGCCCCATTTCTCGGCCGACACCACTTTGTTTGTAACCGCCAAATGGCGCATCAGCAGCAAAAAATGCAGCGCCGTTGACATTCATGGTGCCGGTGCGAATTTGTCGCGCCACACGCAATGCGCGATCTTGATCGGCAGAAAAAATTGCACCAGAAAGCCCATAAATGGAATCATTGGCAATGCGAATAGCATCTTCTTCTGTGTCATAGGGAATAATGCACAGCACAGGACCAAAAATTTCTTCCTGCGCGATAGCCATATCATTGCTCACATCGGCAAAAATGGTAGGCGCGACATAGCAACCTTGCTCCAAACCAGATGGCACTACACCGCCACACACCAAGCGCGCCCCTTCAGCTTTCCCTTTTTCAATGTATTGCAACACGCGCTGTTGTTGGCGCTTGTTGACCAGCGGCCCCATAAACTGCGAACGCGACAGTGGATCACCTAATTGCACGCTTTCAAAGGTTGATTTCGCCACTTCAACAATTTTTTCATACTGTGAGCGCGGCGCGAGCATGCGCGTTGCCAAGGCACAACCCTGCCCCGCATTAAAACAAACACTGATACACATGAAAGCGGCAAAATTGATATCCGCATCATCCAAAATAATGTGTGCAGACTTTCCACCCAATTCCAAAAAAACTTTCTTAACAGTGTCGGCACCGCGCTTCATGATGTGCTTACCAATACCCGTTGAGCCAGTGAAAGACACCACATCCACACGCGGGTCGCCCGTCAACATATCGCCCAACACCGCAGGATCTTCCGATGTCACCACATTAAAAACACCCGCCGGAATATCAGTGTGTTCGGCCACCATTTTGCCGATGAAAGTAGCCGTCCACGGCGTATCCGGCGCCGGCTTCAAAATTACCGTGCAGCCCGCCGCTAATGCAGGAATGACTTTCGCCAAATTGATTTGCAACGGAAAATTCCACGGCGTGATCGCAGCGACAACACCTGCTGCTTCTTTCCACACCAAGCGCTTACTCGGCACACCCACCACAGTCACAGTCGGCAGCTCACGCTCCCACTCGTACTGTTCCATGAAGTCGATCGTCCAATCCATAAAGCTGATGGGCAAATCAGTTTGCGGGCCGTATGTCAGCC
>CAZZNL010000229.1:0-3197 GCA_964655625.1 uncultured Pseudomonadales bacterium | reverse complement strand
CCGCCGCCTTCATAAGAAATATGCAGCAAGTTGGCATCCATCGAGTAAGGTGATTTTTTTCCGGCCTTGGCAAAATCGATAGGAATTTGATGTTTTTTCGCATAGCTCATCAATTTTTCGCGCGAGTTGAGATTCCACTCACGCCAAGGCGCAATCACTTTCACGCCGGGCTTTAACGCATAAGCACCGAGTTCGAAACGCACTTGGTCATTGCCCTTGCCGGTAGCGCCGTGAGAAATGGCATCCGCGCCGGTTTCATTGGCAATTTCTACTAAACGCTTGGCAATCAGCGGGCGGGCGATGGAAGTGCCGAGCATGTATTCGCCTTCATAAATAGCGTTGGCACGAAACATAGGAAACACAAAATCGCGCACAAATTCTTCGCGCAAATCATCAATATAAATTTGCTTGATGCCCATGGCAGTTGCTTTGGCGCGCGCAGGTTCCAGCTCCTCGCCCTGGCCGATATCCGCCGTGAATGTCACCACTTCACAGCTGTATTCCTCTTGCAGCCATTTGAGGATGATCGAGGTATCCAACCCACCCGAGTAGGCCAACACCACTTTATTGATGTTTGATTTACCTGCTTTCTTGCCTTTTGCCGCCGCCATGACTGCCTCTGCCTTGCTGTGAAACGGCGGGCATTGTAAACCCGAAAAACCGCTACAGCAGCTTTTCGATGTCTTGCGCCAGGTTTTCTGGCGCCGTGGCTGGGGCATAACGCCCTACGACTCGCCCATCGCGATCCACCAGGAATTTGGTGAAGTTCCACTTGATGCCCTTGCTGCCCAGTATCCCAGGTGCCTCTGCTTTCAAGTGAGCAAACAAAGGATGTGCCTCACTGCCGTTTACATCGATCTTGGCAAACAGCGGAAAGGAAACGCCGTAATTGCGCTCACAGAACTGCGTAATTTCCGCCTCTGCACCCGGTTCCTGATGACCGAACTGATCGCAAGGGAAACCCAACACCACCAGGCCACGCGCCTCGTATTGCTGAAACAGCTGCTGCAAGCCCTGATACTGCGGCGTGAACCCACACTTACTCGCCGTGTTCACAATCAGCAGCACCTTGCCGCGATAGGCCGAGAGGTCAACCGGTTTGCCATCAATCGCGGTGGCGGAAAAATCGAATACCGTACTCATGCTTTGCTCTCCTGACGATCAATCCGATTCAACGCTGCAGAATTAATACAGTAGCGCAAACCTGTGGGGGCGGGGCCATCCGTAAACACATGTCCCAGATGCGCGGCACAACGGCTGCATACCACTTCTACACGCACCATGCCGTGGCTGGTATCGCGACACTCCCCCACCGCACCCGCCGCTATCGGCTGCCAAAAACTGGGCCAGCCGCTGCCAGAGTCGTATTTGGTGGCGCTATCGAACAAGTGCTGCCCGCAGCAGACGCAGGCGTAAATCCCGTCCTGTTTGCAGTCCCAATACTTCCCCGTAAACGCACGCTCGGTGCCTTTTTCACGACAGATGTGAAATTGTTCCGGCGTCAACTGTTCGTCATGCATTATTTCTTCTCCGATAAACCACAATGCTCATCACCAACAAACCCGCAACAGTAAACAATGACAACCAGCGCCCGTAACGCAACACCGGTGGATCATAAAAAATTCGCACCTCGTGCTGACCAACTGGCAACACCATGCCACGAAACGCTTCATTGACACGCCCGACATACAGCGGCTGACCATTCAACGTAGCCTGCCAGCCCGGATGCCAAACATCCGATTGCACCAGGACACTGGGTTTTGCGACATGCACTTTAGCCAATATTTCTGTATTGGTTGTGGAGATCACTTGCACAGCCTCGCGTTGATTGGCAGCCGCGCTGTTTGGCGCAGGTACTACTGCGACACCTTCAGCAGCAGCCAGCTGCAATAAATGCGTATCGCGCGTCACCGCCGTGTCTTGAGAAAGCACAGCATCGCGCTGCACGAGATGATTCACTAGCAACAAAGACGGAAAATATGTGCTGTTCTCAAAAACAGTCACACTGCTGTCTCGAAAGGCTACGGGATAACCACGCCGCTGTAGATTTTCTGTATAAACAGGATTGGCAGCAGCAGACACCACGATATATTTGATACTGGCTGCGCTCAATGCCATGGGATCGAGCGAATACTCTGTTCTCACGCCGCGCTTGCGTTTTTTGTCGACAGAACCGTCCAACATTAAAAAGAAAAACGTGTCGTTGCCAAAATACTTTTCAAAATATTGTTCGTACCAAGGCATCAGACCTGCATTCATGGTGTCCGCCTGACGAATGCCAAATGCAGCACCGTATTCAGCCATCAATGTTCCCTGCTGCCCGATATTCAAAATGCGACCATCGCCAATATGCTGACGCAAGAATTGCACTAACGGTATATCAGCTTGCACCGTGTCGTAGCGCCAAGGCCGCACGGTATTCATATAAGACAAAAGCTCAAGTGCAAGCGCCAATACCACTACAACTGACCACCATTTACGCAGCCTATCAGCACGCCAGCGCAGTAAAAACAGAAACACCAGCAACATCAGTACAACAAACAGTATCCAAACCATCACTGCAATAACATGCAGCCTGACCACTGACAATTCAGGCATACCCAAGCGCTGATACAGAACAAAAAATCCTGCTAACTGCACACCCAGTACCACCAACATCGGCACAAGATGGATACGGCCATCCACCAAATTCTGCACACCCACAGCCACCAGTGGTGCCAACGCCAGCGCCGCCATACACGTCCAGTACTGGTTGCCGATGGAATGCAGAACCGGCAGCGCATCAATAAAACCCGCCCAGCCAAAAATCCTGCAGTACGCCAACACCAGCAAGACCGTTCCCATCGCCACAAAAAAGCCACAGCGATATGACAGGCGACGCCACGCATTAGCCGCCACAACAGCGGCGACAATACCCAGATTGGCAATATGCGGAACTTTTCTTTCCAAATTGGCGTGTGGATACAAGCCAGTTTTGTCCGTATGACCAAACACATCCCAAAAGTGCTTCGGTGTAAATATGGATAACAAATTTTCTACGCCCACTGGCTTGGGCAATACTCGTTTATCAAAATCCGCTGCCATATCGGTTATAAAAAATGACTGCAATACCGGCAGCCATAAAAATCCCACCAAGCACAGCGCCGATAGTCCCGCTGCAAACACCGTCAACAAATAACGCACAAAACTCGCTATAT
>CAZZNL010000228.1:0-3254 GCA_964655625.1 uncultured Pseudomonadales bacterium | reverse complement strand
ATCTTGAAAGACAAACCCTTCTGAGTCAGATCATCCAGACGGCTAAACATGTTTTGCAGATACTCATGCTGCATAGGCAGCATTTTTTCAAATCGAGCATCAATCTTGATGCGAGTCATCTCAAATCCTAAATAGAGAGTCAGCACAGCAATAATCACCAACCACATGGGTCGATGATTAAAGATCAGGCGCTCCATTCTTTTTTCTTCATCACCGTAACGGTACGGTTGACCGTATTGACGACTTGCTCCGGCCATACTACTGAACCTCTATTACTCTGGATGTTATTGTTCTGGAATGTCGCGAAAACACGCCTGCGACAAGATGATTATTTATTCCGCTTTACAAACTAGCCGGAGGGACAATTTCAACCCCGCCCGCACCCACCAATATATAGTTGCCATCTGCCGCAACCGTTACCGAAGCAACAGTCAGCCTATTTTTTCGCGGATAGGGCTGAAATGTGCGCCCGCCATCTCGACTGCGAAGAAACGCGCCGTCGTTGCCGGCAGCCAAGACGCTGTCTTTACCATCAAAATAAACCGCATTGATATTTTTTTGCAGTGAATCATTGATTTGCTTCCATGAATCACCCTGATCCGACGAACGGAACATGGCACCGCGCAATCCAGCGATAAAGACCTCATTCGCGGAGACGATATCCACCGAGAAAAATGAACCGTCATCCATATTGGAGCGCAGCAATGTCCAGCTGGTTCCGCCATTAGTGCTGCGGTAAACACGTCCGGCTTCGCCAGCGATATACATAAGATCACCCTGACCAGTGATGGCATTCAAATGATTGCGATCAGGATTATCCAAGCGCTCAGCGATATTGGTCCAAGAGACACCACCATCCGCAGTCATTATGATTTCGCCAAAAGCACCCACCGCAAAACCTGTTTTCTCATCGCGAAACCACACGCTCATCAAGGGGTTGGCCACTGTATTGACCAGTGCTTTTTTGGCATCTTCCAGATCGGCTTCCAGCACAGAAATTTTATCTTCCAGCTCCGCCACCCTGGCTTCAATTTGCTCATGTGCGCCGTCAGCGGCATCAATATCATCACCGGCATCGACATCATCAGCGGCAACAGCGCCGGCATCCGGCGATTGCACACCTTCCAGCTGATCGTCAGCCGCTTTTTTGTCAGCCTCCAACGCGGCCAGCTTCGCTTCCAACACCGGAATATTGTCCGCCATGCGCTTGCGCGTAAATTTCAATCCGTCGAGCTGAATCTCCCAGTTTTTTCCGCCGTCTGTTGTGTGTAAAACCAGCTCGTCATAACCAACAGCCCAACCTTCATTGGGTGAAATGAAATACACAGCATTGATCATGGCACGGGTCGGCACTTCAGCCTGCTGCCAAGTTTTGCCGCTATCGTCGGATGTTGCGATGTGGCCGCGCTCACCGACCACAACCAACCTGTCACCCACGCGGACAATATCCTGCAACAGCGACTGTGCCACCTTGCTACTTTTGATGGCAGGTCGCTGCACGCCGAGTGCGGCAGTTTCATCTTGCGCTTGCGCCAGTGACAGCGTCACCAACGAAGCACTTACCACAACGCTACACACTTGTACGAGAGACAAAAAATGACCGAATGCTGATTTCTTTTTCATTCTTGATGTGCCCTGAATCATTACTGCCTGAAGTTCACAGCTGATCGCTCACTTCTACTATCTCGAAGCAGTAGATACCTCGAAGCAGTAGACAAAGCGCACGACTCAACCGTCTCAACAAAACAGGTGCTGAAAAACTGATTATTTGCGCAAAATAAAACGCAGTTTGTAATGGTAGTGCCATCTGGATCAGGCCTTCCTCCAAAATCCAGACGAGAGGCATCTTACCCCGCAGCTGTCCCTAGGTAAACCAAGGTGCAGCACCAAACAACCAGCTAAATGTCTCAGCTATTTCTGCTACTACCTCTATGGCGCAAGACGATAGGCCAGACAGCCAACAACAACCCCACCACCAGCATAAACGGCACGCGCGGATGCCACTCGTACAATACCCCCGCGCCAAAAGGACCCACCACATAGCCCAGTGCAGGACAGGCCGCCAGAAACCCGGCGATAGCTCCCTGCTCTTTGGCGTCAACACTGAGTGATACCGCCGCAGAAAATCCCGGTCCGGTAATACCCAAACCTAAACCGAGCAACACCACCCCAGCACACAGCAAGACCATGCCATTTGCTGCCGCCAACAACACAAACCCGGCCGCCATCAGCGGGATACCCGATTGCAGCAATCTTGCGGGCGTCCAACCCAATCGCTGCACCAAAACCAACTGTCCGAATACCGTCGCGCCAGCCATGAATGCTTGGGTAATACCTAGAGCGGTTGCCGAACGAGACGGATCCAGCTGCATCACATAGGGCAGATAAAAACCCATCATCTGGGTTGACACCGCCATCCCCAAATAAACCACCACCCCCGTCAGCAACAGGCCGCGATAACGCGGGTCAAAGTAGCTTAATTTCGCTGGCGCATCGCTGGCGCTTTCCGCCTCATTGACGGCCGTGTGACGCGCAGGCTCCACCAAATAACGCGCCACCAGCACTGCGACGACCAGCGCCACAACAACCGCCACATACAGAGGCAGCAATAAAAACCATGCTGCCAAGGTGACTAGCGAAGGTCCCACTATCGCCCCCACCCCGTGCGCCGCCCCTGTCTGGCTCAAACCGATGGCACGCTCTTCTGGGGCAGTGATATCAATGACATAAGCTGTGATAGCGGGCAGCATCGCAGCAATCAAGAATGCCTGCAGCAAGCGACTGACAAATAAGCATATATAGAGCAGATCCGCCCCGATCACAGCCATTTGACTGAGCGTGAAAAACAGCACTAACAGCAAACCGGAGAAGCAATAACCGCCCACACCGATCAGGATGGATGTTCTGCGCCCCCACTGATCACTTTTTCTGCCCCACCAAGGACTGACCAGAAACACCGTCAGCGCAGCACAGCTACCGATCAGGGTGATTTGGGTCGCAGTCAAGCCCAGGCTGACACCAATCAATGGCAACAGACCAAAAACAACGTTATTGACCGCGCCGTAAGCGGTCACCGTCAACAGCAATACCGCGTAAGAACGAGGATTAGGGCAGCGCGAAGAAGCTTTCAACGAGATCATCGAGTCAAAACCTTATCCAGCACACCAAAAGAAAGGCCGCCCAACCGGCTGCCTATCACTGAAAAACAAGCGAAGCGCCCGCACCGAGCACTCCGGGACACCATCAAGCTGTTT
>CAZZNL010000227.1:0-3265 GCA_964655625.1 uncultured Pseudomonadales bacterium | reverse complement strand
TTGATATCGTGCGCAACATTGATATTCGCGTACAGCCCGGAGAGCTGGTGGGGCTGATCGGTCCAAACGGCGCTGGCAAAAGCACTCTGCTGCGTCTGCTCTGCGGCATCAATCCCGCCACGCGAGGTGAAGTGCTGTGGCAGGAAAAAAATCTGATGGCGCTATCACCGGAAATTCGTGCGCGCGCCATGGGCTATTTGGCGCAGGGCGCGAAAGCACAATGGCCGGTATCTGTTGAACAGGTGGTGACATTGGGACGGCTGCCGCATCAAGGCCTTTGGCTGCGCAACAATGCACAAGATGTCGCCGCGATTGAACGCGCCATGCAAATGGCGGAAGTCACCGCCTATCGCCAGCGTATCGCCACTACATTGTCTGGTGGCGAACAGACTTTGGTGATGTTGGCGCGCATTTTCGCCACGCAACCGCAATTGATATTCGCTGATGAACCGGTGGCCGCCCTCGATCCCTACCATCAACTCCACGTCATGGAGTTATTGCGCCAGCACGCGCAGAGCGACAATGCCGCTATCGTCGTGCTGCACGACCTCAGTCTCGCTGCGCGATTTTGTGACCGTCTCTATCTATTCAACCACGGCGGCATTTTCTGCAACGGCACACCAGCAGCCGTGCTGACACAAGAAAACCTACAAGCGGTTTACGGCATTGAAAGTCGCATTGAATGCTCGGCAGATGGTGTGAGTGTCATCCCGACGCGCCGCTTGCGCGACGGGCACCCTTAGTCAGGACACACTTTTTTTCTTTCTTTTGTAACGCTTCTTTTTGCTTTTGCGTGCCGCCTTTTCGCGCAGCGACTGCTTGGTCAAACGCGCATTGCGCGCTTCTGTATAAGAATCTTCAACATACACCACTTGCGGGCCACGCGGCTTCCTACTGGCTTTCGCTGCCTGCTGTCGCTGGTATTGCGCAATATTTCTACGCTCTGCCGAGCTATCCAAGGGTGAGTTCTCTTGGATTTCCACCTTTTGCGCCGCCTTGCCAGCACAGGCAGTATCCGAAAACAAAACAGATCCATCAGGCTGCTGGCAACGGAAAATTTCCGCTTGTGCAGGTTCTGCACCTAGCAAAACAACCATGAGACAAGAAAAAAACCAAACGTATCGACTTATCATACTCGCACCTCCCTGTAGCGTAGTAGTAGAGCGTAGCATTATAGACGATCAATCCGACATAAACGCAGTCAATACATCATTCAGAAATAAAAAACCTTTATCCGTAGCTGATAACCGATATACATCATCAAGCATCAATCCCTTTTCACGAAGACTTTTCCATGTTGCCTGGATAACATCTACTGACATGCCAGTTCGCTCGGTAAACAGCGCCACAGGAACACCCTCCACCAAGCGCAACGCATTGAGCATAAAATCAAACGCCAAATCCGCCCTGGCAATATCCTGTGTTTCTATTTTTACTGCTGAAGAGGCAGTCTGATCGAGATAATGACGCGGCAGCCGTGTTTTGTGGTAACGAAAAATACGCTGTTCATTCGCCACAGTAATTTTTCCATGGGCGCCCGCCCCAATACCAAGATAATCGCCAAACTCCCAATAATTGCGATTGTGCACACACTGCTGCTCAACCGCATCCACAGTGCGTGCAAAAGCAGAAACTTCATACTGAAAGAAATCGTGCTGCTGCAATAAACCCATGCCGGCCTGCTGTATATCCCACAACATATCATCCACCGGCAGTAACGGCGGCTGCCGATAAAACACAGTGTTAGGTTCAATCGTCAATTGATACCACGAAATATGCGACACACCGAGCGCAATGGCATGTTGTAAATCTGCCAAGGCCTCGTCTACGGTTTGCGCGGGAAGACCGTGCATCAAATCAATATTGATGCGCTGAAACCCCGCATGCTGCGCCATGGCCACAGCGCGCGCTGCGGCATCACCATCGTGAATGCGCCCAAGCGCCTGTAAATGTTTATTGTTAAAGCTTTGCACACCCAACGACAGACGATTGACGCCTGCTGCAAAAAAACCACTAAACTTTTCTGCTTCCGCCGTGCCAGGATTGGCTTCTAAGGTGATCTCAATATTTTCTGCAAAGGGAATGCGTGCACGCACACCGTCAAGAATGGCTCCAATCGATGCAGACGAGAATATAGAAGGCGTGCCACCGCCAAAAAAAATACTGCGCAGTGAGCGACCTTGTACCCATTGCAGATCAGCATCGAGATCCTGTAATAAACGCACTACATAGGCCGACTCAGGAATATCTGCATCTGTATGCGAATTAAAATCACAGTACGGACATTTGCGCACACACCAGGGAATATGGATATACAGCGAGAGTGGCGGCAGCTGCAACATCAAATACTGCGTCAGTTGATGCCATAGTGCTGCTGCAGTACAGATAACAACTGCTGCATGGCCTGACCGCGATGACTGATGCGATTTTTTTCTGCTGCCGGCAATTCTGCTGCACTGCACTGATGGGTCGGCACCCAAAACAACGGGTCGTAGCCAAATCCACCTTCTCCGCGTGGCGAAGAAAGAATGCTGCCATGCCAAATGCCGTGACAGATGACAGGCACCGGATCTTCGTGATAACGCACAAACACCAATACACAATGAAACTGTGCACTGCGCTGCGACTCCGGCGCGTTCGCCAATAAATCCAGCAAGCGCTGATTGTTGGCCGCATCATTACCGTGCTCGCCAGCAAAACGCGCAGAGTGAATGCCGGGCTGACCCTGCAAAAAATCTACAGCAATACCTGAATCATCTGCCAGCGCCGGCAAGCCGGTACACTGCGCAGCATGACGCGCCTTGATCAGCGCGTTTTCAACAAATGACAGGCCATCTTCAACAGCGTCCACCACCTGAAAATCAGACTGCGGCACCACCTCTACCGTCATACCAGACAACAAGGACTGTAATTCCACCAGTTTTTTGCGATTGCCAGAGGCCAGCACAATTTTTTGCATCGACACAATCTCCAGCGCTTATTAACGCGCCAAGCGATAAATAGCAGTCTCTGCCATCATATTGGGCCAGCGCACCGACAGCGCATCATCATCGCGCCCAGCGGTGACATAGCGGCGATTGAGGATGCGAATGCGTCGTTCACGACAAAAATCCTCGAAATCATTGATCGTGCAAAAATGGATATTGGGCGTGTCGTACCAAGTGTAGGGCATAAACTTCGACACCGGCATATGACCGCGAAAAGCCAGATAAAAGCGGCAGCGCCAATGGCCAAAATTGGGAAAGGACACAATGCACTCACGACC
>CAZZNL010000226.1:0-3266 GCA_964655625.1 uncultured Pseudomonadales bacterium | reverse complement strand
AAGCGCCTGTTGCAGGTATCGCTATGGGTCTGGTGAAAGACGGTAATCGCTTTGCTGTGCTGACCGATATTCTGGGCGACGAAGATCACCTGGGCGACATGGATTTCAAAGTGGCTGGCACAGCCAACGGTATTACTGCGCTGCAAATGGATATCAAGATCGAAGGTATCAACGAAGAGATCATGGAGCGAGCGCTAGAGCAGGCACTGGCTGCACGCCTGCAAATTCTGGCTGAAATGAACAAGGTGATCAGTGCGCCGCGTACGGCAATTGCCGAAACTGCCCCGCGCTTTACCCAAATCAAAATTGACCCAGAGAAAATCCGTGATCTGATTGGTAAGGGTGGAGCAACCATTCGTTCCATCACTGAAGCGACCGGCTCGCAGATCGATATTGAAGATACCGGTGTGGTGCGCGTATATGCAGCTAACGCTGATGCACAGCAAGACACGCTGCGCCGGATTGAGGCGATTACCGCAGAAGCGGAGATTGGGGCTATTTATACCGGCAAGGTGGTGCGTATTGTCGATTTTGGTGCCTTTGTGGAGTTTATGCCCGGTAAAGATGGTTTGGTGCATATTTCGCAGATCTGTCACGAGCGCATTGCTGCGGTAGCAGATCGCTTGCAGGAAGGGCAGGAAGTGCAGGTCAAGGTGTTGGATATCGATAACCGAGGCCGTGTGAAGCTGTCTATCAAGGAGACACTGCCGCCGGTAGAAGATGTTGTTACCGAACTACACGAACAGGCCGTGGAAAACGATAACCAAGCGTGATTTGACGAAGAAAAAGGAGGAGAGGCTTGTTGTTCAGGTCTCTCCTGTTCTAGAGTGTAGTCACAAGAAGTATTACAGCGGAGAGCACTATGAAAAAGACAACTGTTTTTACCTTGGCTGCCGTTTGTGGCGCGTTTGCTTTGGCTCTGCCAGACTGGAAGAAGCCGTTGGATGCGGCGTACCCACTGCCGGAATACACGGTTACCCTTGGAGCCAATGGAACCTTCACCGAAACATTGTCTGTTGCTGGTTGTAAAACCCTGAAAACAGTAACAAATAGCGATATCACACTTTATGACAATGGTTCATACGCGCTGTACCGTTACGATGTCAACGGTAACCAGACCAATATCCTGACGGGCTCTTGGTCCGAAGTGAAAAATAAGAGCGGCAGCACGGTTTATACCTCTTTGAATACAGCATCATTGGATAATTTGTTCACTGAGCTGAATGCTGCGGCCTTGACGCAGTGTCAGCTCAAGTACCCAGCCATGACAACAGTAACAATTCTGTCACCTACTGCGGTAATCAAGAAAAACACTTTGACTTTCAAAATCAAAGGCAACCAGGCTTCGAGTGCTTTGCAAATTTCGGGTAAGCAAGAGAATGACGCTAAAGGCACGCTGGCGACTGGCAACTTCAGCTTCAAAACTGCTTTGAAAAAAGGCGTTTGGACTTACGTAGGGCCTTAATGGTTTTGGGGTTTCAGGTTTTTGTTATCCGATCATTTGAGAAGGTATGAGGTATAACATGAAAGTTTCTTCAGTTTTGACAGCATTTGTTGCATCCGCTTCACTGGCGGCATCATCGGTGGCCTTGGCTGACTACACCATGACCGGGGCTACTGCTACACAGAAATTGACCGTGAGTGGCTGTAAAGCACAGACAACCACTATCACCGTTGATGCTGTTTTTGCCAATGATGGCAGTTACACCATCGAAGATAGCTCCGATTCCAGCTTGGTACAGGCGGGTACTTGGACAAAAGTGGATGGCAAAAACGGTGCCTACACTTTGTATTTGGCTTCAAACGTATACGCCCCCGGCCCTTATAACGATGAAGATCCTGATGATGGCCAAGGTATCCCTCCCGAAGGTGATGGCAGTGGTTCTTTGGATAACTTTATTGCCAGCTTTGAGGCCTCGGTTGCCGGAATGACGTGCACTATCAAGGCGCCGGGAACACAGGTTGCAGATCTTCTTGAGTCTTCGGCTTTGATCAAGAAATCGTCTATGGCTGTGAAGAGTGATGGGGCTGGTAAATTGACCTTTCAAATCAGCGGTAAACAAACCAATGATTTCAAAGGACCTCCAGCGCCTGGCAAATTTGCGAAAGCAGGTAGCTTCTCTGCCACGATGACTATCGAAGGCACTGTGACAGGACCTTGATTCTCCGGTTGCTAGTTAGATCGGAAAACCCGCATGCTCATACCATGCGGGTTTTTTTATTTTCTTGCCGAGTGTCGATTCTTCCGATTTAATCACACTGTCTAACTCATATTTGCTTTCTCATGCGCAATTTGCCTTTGCCGCTGATCCGTCGTTTGACGCCCCTGAATGGGCTCGGCGATAGTTCTCTACAGAGCTTGCTGGAGCAGAGCGAGTGGCCTTTGCTCGGTCGAGGGCAAACACTGTTTACTGCGGCAGAGCTTGAGCGCTTTTATATTTATCTGTTGTCGGGTGAAGCGAGATTGAGCTACGCAGCGGGCAGCTTGGTACACACCGCAGAAGAATCCTTCCCTATGGGTTATGGTTTGTCGGGCTTGCAATCCGCCATAGCGGTAACTGATTGTGTCTGTTTGCGCGTAGAAAAAAATCTGTTGGATCGATTGTTGTGCTGGGATCATGTCGCTGCAGCCATTGAACTGGATCTCTCCTATCAGGCAGAAAGGGATGAAGAGGCTTCGTGGCGTTTAACCTTGCTGAAATCCAATTTATTTCTCAAAGTGCCGCCATTAAATATCAACCAGATTTTTTCCCGGTTGCGTCCCATGCAGGTCAGTGTCGGTGACGTTATTTTGCGACAGGGCGATGTCGGCGATGGCTGCTATTTTATTCGGCGCGGTCGCGCCAAGGTCACGCGCCTTCACGCTGGCGAAACCGAAGAGCGGCATATTGTGGATATTGGTTATGGGCGCTGTTTTGGCGAAGATGCCTTGGTTTACGATACGGTGCGCAATGCCTCTGTGACGATGATCAGCGATGGCCTGTTGGCGCGTTTGGACAAGGCTGACTTCATGTTGTTGTTGCGCGAACCGCCGGTTGAGCATGTCAAGGCGACCGAAATTGATGCGATGCTGACAGCCGGTGCGCGTCTGCTGGATGTGCGTTTGCCCGAAGAATTTGATATTGCGAGGATGCCGACAGCGATTAACGCGCCGTTGGCTTATTTGCCGCTGTTGATGGCAACGCAGTTGGATGCTCAAGATAATTATATAGTTTATTGCGATAGCGGTAGGCGCTCTTGCGCAGCGGTTTCTCTATTGCAGCAGA
>CAZZNL010000225.1:0-3268 GCA_964655625.1 uncultured Pseudomonadales bacterium | reverse complement strand
ACACATCTTTATCGACATAGCGAATGGCATAAGCCGAATACTCTACCGTCAATCCCAGACCCGTCAGAATATTGTGAAATATCTGCTGACCCGGATAAAGATAAATACCGTGCACACCAAACAACCCTTTCACAATTTGCCATGCCGCAGCCAGATTATCTGCACGGAAAAACACCATTGACACTGCAATGCAGAAAAAAGTCATCGCGTACGCCAACGGCTTCATCAACATGCCCAGGCGCGGACAATTTTTATACCCGCCAACCAGTGCAGTCCAACCGTGGCACACAACCAGATACGCACCGTGCAAAGCCCCCCACAGCACAAAATTCCACGCCGCACCATGCCATAAACCGCCGATCAACATAGTCAAAAACAAATTGCGGTAGCGATTGAATTTTCCATGGCGATTGCCGCCCAAGGTAATGTACAGGTAATCGCGCAAAAAACTACTGAGTGTGATGTGCCAACGCCGCCAGAACTCGACAATATTTCTCGACTTATACGGAGAGAAAAAATTCAGCGGCAACCGCACGCCAAACAACAGCGCCAAACCGATGGCCATATCGGAATAGCCGGAAAAGTCAAAATACAACTGTGCGGTATAGGCCAGCAATCCACCCCAAGCCTCAAAAAACGTCACTGCCACGCCCTGCGCTGCCGCATTGAATACCGGCCCAACGGGCGCGGAAACGTTGTCAGCAATCACCGACTTCTTAAACAGGCCAAAAGCAAAAATAGACAAGCCCACCGCGAGATGCCGGAACGTCAAGCCATTCAGACGACTGCGCAAGAACTCCGGCATCAACTCGCGATAATGCACAATAGGCCCGGCAATCAACTGCGGAAAAAATGTCACAAATAAACAGTAGTGTAGAAAACTGTAATGTTCGATTTTGCGATGGTAGCTGTCGACCAGAAACGCAATTTTCTGAAAGGTGAAAAACGAGATACCCAATGGCAAGACGATATGCAGCAAATGATAGTTAGAGCCTGTCGCATCATTGAAAGTGCTGATAAAGAAATCCATGTACTTGAAATAACCGAGCACAATCAGGTTGAACGCAACCCCACCTATCATCAACAGCTTTGGCGCAAAACGCCGTTGATGAATCAGCAACCCCAAGCCGTAATTCACCAACATCAGAGTGCCGATCAGCAACAGATAAACGGGGTTCCACCAGCCGTAATAAAACAGAGAGCAGGCAGTGAGCCAGGCCATCGACCATTCCAGCCCGCGCCAACGCTGGATCAACCAATAACCGCACACGGTTAGCGGCAAAAAAGCGAGGACAAAAATGTAAGAGCTGAATATCATGGAACGGAAAGTCCTGACGACAAGCAACGGCGCGCAATTATCCGTTGATTGCCCAGCAAAGACCACCACACAGGGAGTAACCGCCATGCAATACCTCGCACCGCTTGATCACATGCGCTTTGTGTTAAACGACGTATTCAAGGCACAGGCGCATTGGGAACAGATGCCGACTTTTGCCACTATCGACAATGCGACTGTCGACGCCATCCTCAACGAAGGTGCGCGGCTGTGTAGCGAAGTCATCGCCCCTCTCAATCGCAGCGGTGATGAAGAAGGTGTAAAGCTGATCGACGGCCTTGTGCACACCCCGCAGGGTTTTGCTGCCGCCTTCCACCAGTTGGCGGCCGGTGGCTGGATAGGTCTCACTGGCGATCCCGCTTACGGCGGCCAAGGACTGCCCAAAATGCTCACCGTGCTGTTTGAAGAAATGCTCTACAGTGCCAATGCCGCCTTCACCTTGTACAGCGCGCTTACCAGCGGTGCGGCACTGGCCATTCGCACGCACGCCAGCGACACACTGAAACAAACCTGGCTGCCCAAGCTCTACAGCGGCGAGTGGACAGGTGCAATGTGCATGACCGAACCGCAGGCCGGCTCGGACCTCGGCATTTTGACTACGCGCGCCCTGCCGCAAGCAGATAACAGCTATCGCATCACCGGCACCAAAATTTTCATCACCGGCGGCGATCACGACCTCACCGACAATATCGTGCACCTCGTGCTCGCCCGCCTCCCCGATGCACCAGCCGGTGCCAAAGGTATTTCGCTGTTTCTGGTGCCGAAATTTTTGCTGGATACACAGGGCAATATCGGCCAACGCAACGCCGTCAGCGCCAACGCCCTGGAGCGCAAAATGGGCATCCACGCCTCCTCCACCTGCGTCATGCACTTTGACGGCGCGACCGGCTGGCTGGTGGGCGAGCCGCATCAAGGTCTGGCCGCCATGTTCACCATGATGAACTACGAGCGCCTGTCTATCGGCTTGCAGGGCATCGGCTGCGGGGAAATGTCTTACCAAAACGCCGCTCGCTACACCAAAGAGCGGCTGCAAGGGCGCTGTGCACACGGCGCAGTCAACCCCGCCGGCGTCGCCGACCCTATCATCCAACACCCCGACGTGCGTCGCATGTTAATGACACAACGCGCGTGGAACGAAGCCAGTCGCGCTTTTGCTGTTTACCTCGGCTTGCAGCTGGATCTCGCCAATCACCACCCCGATGCCCATACCGCTGAACGCGCTGCACAGCGCGTGGCGCTGCTCACTCCCGTCGCCAAAGCCTTTTTTACCGATAAAGGTTTTGATACTTGCGTACTCGGCCAACAAATTTTTGGCGGCCACGGCTACATCCGCGACAACGGCCAAGAACAATTGGTGCGCGATGTGCGCATTGCACAGATTTACGAAGGCACCAACGGCATACAAGCGCAGGATTTACTCAAGCGCAAAGTGCTCAGCAACAACGGCAAATGGATGCGGGAATTTATTCTGGAAATGGAACAGGACACCATGAGTGTGAGCCCCGTATTCATCGCCGAAACCGATGCCGTACTCAAAGCCTGTTCAATGCTGCGCGAACTGACGCTGTGGCTGATTAAACAAGACAAATACGATGCCGATTTGTGCAACAGCGCCGCTTGCGATTACCTGCATGTGGTCGGCCACACCATTTATGCCTGGCTGTGGCTGAAAATGATCGCTGCCGATGCTGCCAATACCGACCATCATGTCATTGGGCGTTTTTATTTTGGGCGCTTGTTGCCGCAGATACTTGCGCTGGACAAAGCCGTGCGCAGCGGGCCAGATTTGGTGATGGATTTGCCTGCTGAAAAATTCTGAAGCAGGAACTTATGGCGCTGCCAGTTGCGCGGCAATATCTTGTCGCAGACCAGCCAACTGGCGCCGCCATGCATCAAGCGCATCGCTCTCAATAACAACAGACGGCACAGCAC
>CAZZNL010000224.1:0-3271 GCA_964655625.1 uncultured Pseudomonadales bacterium | reverse complement strand
GCTGAAAAACACTGTCAGCCAGATGGTTTACAAACACGCCATCTCCACCGTGGTGCCTTCCCGCCCAGTGCGGCTACCCATGATGAATCCCCCTGCTGGCGGCGGTTCCAACAATCAAGGGCAGGGCAATTACCACAATGACCATTACGACGACGATGATGGCTACAACGATCTGGGCAGCTGACTGCTTGCACGACCACACTGACTAACGGAAAACTCGACGTTTGTTTTTTGATCGCCCCGAATCCGGTGAACTGGCTGTACTGGTTCACCTGGATCTTCATCGCCCGCACACACGAGACGACTTGCGCGAATTCGAAGAGCTAGTGCTCTCCGCCGGCGGTGATCCTGTCGCCTTCATCTGCGGTTCGCGCACCTCGCCGAGTGCGCGCCATTTTGTCGGCACCGGCAAACTGGAAGAAATTCAAGCTGCCGTTAATGAGCACTGCGCCCAACTGGTCATCTTCGACCACGAACTCTCTCCCAGTCAGGAACGCAACCTGGAAAAAGCCCTGCAATGTCGCGTGCTCGACCGCACTGGCTTGATTCTCGATATTTTTGCCCAGCGCGCGCGCACGCACGAGGGCAAGCTGCAAGTAGAGCTGGCGCAACTCCAGCACATGTCAACGCGCTTGGTGCGCGGCTGGACGCACCTTGAGCGACAAAAAGGCGGCATAGGCATGCGCGGCCCGGGTGAAACCCAGCTGGAAACCGATCGCCGCCTGTTGCGCGCCCGTATCAAATCCATACAGGCACGTTTAGAAAAAGTGCGCAGCCAGCGCGAACAAGGGCGCCGCAGTCGCACGCGCAGTGCCACACCCACAGTATCGCTAGTCGGCTATACCAATGCTGGAAAATCCACCCTGTTCAATACGCTCACGCGCGCCGAGGTTTACGCCGCCAACCAGTTATTTGCCACGCTAGACCCCACCATGCGCAGGCTCGAACTGCCCGACACTGGCACCATCATCATGGCAGACACCGTCGGCTTTATCCGCCATCTACCGCACCATCTGGTTGAAGCCTTCCGCAGCACACTGGAGGAAGTCGCCAACGCCGATTTACTGCTGCATGTTGTCGATGCCGCCAGTGACGAGCGACCGGATCAAATCTTCCAAGTGGAAGCCGTATTGGAAGAAATCGGAGCCGCAGATGTACCTCGGCTCGAAATATTCAACAAAATCGATCTATTAGAGATAGATCCTCGCATTGACCGCGATGACGACGGCCGCGCGATACGGGTGTGGCTATCGGCACAACAAGGTGTAGGACTGGATCTACTGGAGCAAGCATTAGACGAGCACCTCGCCAGCGAACAATTCAGTGCCACACTGCATCTGCATCCGGCACAAGCGCGGCTGCGTGCCAAACTGTTTGCACTGCACGCCATTGTTGCAGAACAATTTGAGGAGGATGGCAGCCAGCGCATCACTGTCAGGCTGCCGCAAAAAGACTGGCAACGCCTGCTGGCCGCCGAGCAAGTTAACGAGCAGGAGCTGATAGAATTGCAGCCCACTGCACCCTCAACACAACCCCCAACACAACCCCCAACACAACCCTCACGCAAAAAATCCCGGAGACACTGAATGGCCTGGAATGAACCCGGCAACAAGGGTAACAATCCCTGGGGCGGCCCACCCAGCGGTAAAAATGAATTCGATGCGCTGCTCAAACGCCTGGGCAGCATTTTTGGCAGCGGCAATAACGCTAACGGCAACAATGACATGCCCGTGGGCAAACTGGCAGTGATTGTCATTGTGTTACTAACCATTGCCTGGTGTGCACTGGGTGTGTATCAACTGGATGAACAAAAGCGTGCCGTGGTGCTGCGCCTAGGTGCATTCCATTCCATTGTCGGACCCGGCATCCACTGGAACCCTCCTTTTATCGACACCATCATCAAAGAAAATGTCACCCAGCAGCGCTCCTACACCACACAAGGTCCCATGCTGACGGAAGATGAAAACATTGTCGAAGTGCAGGTATCGGTGCAATACAACATCGGTGACCTACAAAAATTCACCTTGAGCATCCGAGATCCACAACACGCACTGGAAGAAGCCACCGACAGCGCCGTGCGCCACACTATCGGCAGCTCAAAAATGGATGATGTGTTGACGACCGGTCGCGACAAAATTGCCGTTGATGTGCAAGCGCGCTTGCAAAAATATCTCGATACCTATCAAACCGGCATTATTGTTTCCACCGTCAACATTGAAAAAACGCAACCACCAACGCCAGTGCAAGCGGCTTTTGACGATGTCATCAAAGCGCGAGAAGATGAGCAGCGCGTGCAAAACGAAGCACAAACTTATGCCAACACCGTGATTCCCGCTGCGCGCGGCCAAGTCAAGCGCGTACACGAAGAAGCACTGGCCTATCACGATCGTGTGATTGCACGCGCACAAGGTGAAGCTTCACGCTTTGAAGCACTGCTCACCGAATACAGCAAAGCACCTGAAATTACCCGCAATCGTCTGTACCTGGAAACTGTACAGGCGATTTACACCAACAACGACAAGGTGTTGCTGGACACGCAGCAGGGCAATAATGTTCTGTACCTTCCGCTCGACCAGTTGCGCGCACGCAGCGGCAATTTCAACCCCAACATTTCTAATGGCATGAATAACACCTCAGCGACACCACCTGTCATCGATAGCACAAAGACTATCGACACCAACAATACCAATAGCCGCAGCAATAGTGTGCGCAGGGAGGGTCGCCCATGAACCGCTTAGGCAATGTATTTCTGAGCATTCTGGTCATTGGCTGGTTAGCGAGCCGTTTTGTCTTTGTGGTGTATGAATTTGATCGCGCCGTGGTCTTGCAATTCGGCAAACTGGTGCGCGCCGATATCACACCAGGCTTGCATTTCCGCATACCCTTTGTCGATGAAGTGCGCCATTTTGATGGCCGCATCCAAACCCTGGATAGCCGTGCAGAACGCTATCCCACGGTAGAAAAAAAATCGGTGATGGTGGACCTGTACGCACACTGGAAAATTACCGATGTTGCGCGTTACTACACCGCAACAGGTGGTGACGCTGCACGCGCCGAAATGCTGATCTCTCAGCGCATCAACGAGGGTTTGCGCAATCAGTTTGGCGTGCGCACGTTACACGAAGTAGTCTCTGGTGAACGCGATGCACTGATGGTCAACATGACACAAAAACTGACAGACATCACCAGCAAAGAACTCGGCATCGAAGTGGTGGATGTGCGCGTCAAACGCATTGAGCTGCCTGATGAAGTCAGCGTTGATGTCTATAAC
>CAZZNL010000223.1:921-3276 GCA_964655625.1 uncultured Pseudomonadales bacterium | reverse complement strand
AATCATCCCCGCGCGCAGCATCAACTGGTGGCTGATGACTGAGGCATCGGCAGGCGTTTCTTTCAGAGTGGGAAGTAAGTATTGGCTGGCGCGCATGGGGGAAATCCGGTGAGATGAAACAGACGATCGAACAAGCAATAAAAAAGCCGGGACAGCTTAACTACCCCGGCTTTTCTTGAGAAGGGATACCGCTTATTTAGCAGCCATTTCCTTCAGTTTTTTCAGCGGACGCACTTTAACAGCGGTGCTAGCTGGCTTGGCTTTGAACATGACTTCTTCGCCAGTAAAAGGATTGATACCTTTGCGCGCTTTTTTAGCGGGCTTCTTGATGGCATTGATTTTCAGAATGCCAGGCAAAACGAACTCGCCTGGACCTTTTGGCGAAATGTGGCGAGCGATGATGTCTTCCAGATGCTCCAACACTTTGCCCACTTCTTTACGGGCTACTGCGGTGAAGTCTGCAATTTCCTGCACGATCTGGCTCTTGTTATAGCGAGACTTGACCGGGCCGGCTGGCTTGGCTGCCACTTTAGGTGCTGCAGCTTTCTTGGCTACAGGCTTGGCGGCAACTTTCTTCGCGGGCGCTTTCTTCGCTGCAGGTTTGGCTGCAACTTTCTTCGCGGGCGCTTTCTTCGCTGCAGGTTTGGCTGCAGCTTTCTTAGCAGGGGCTTTTTTAGTGGCCATGTTTAGTTCCTCTCAACCTAGGTTAACTCAATGGATTAATGTTTCACTCTTTTGTTTTTCTACAGCTGTTTCAGCACAAGCCCCAGTATTACTGCATCAGCGCTTGCAACCGCGACTATATATACAAGACAGGCAACACTCTCGCAATAATGCAAGTCCTAAAAATCGCAAAAAACACGCATTTTTATGTATTTTTTTCTCTCACCACGGCTTTCATCGCCATTTTTCAGCGTTTTTGTGACTATCGACCTCCTCACCACCGTCACCTAGGCCAATTGCCGCCACTGTGCCACACCACAGAAAAAGCCTGTTTCTGGGTATAATTGCCGACCATTCTGTGCCACTTGCGTCACTCGGCACACAGCCATCCAGCGGAGAAAAATCACCATGCGTAGCCACTACTGCGGCGACATCAACAAAAGCCACGTCGGCCAGAGCATTACCCTGTGCGGTTGGGCGGATCGCCGCCGCGATCACGGCGGTGTCATCTTTGTCGATTTGCGCGATCGCGCTGGCATTGTGCAGGTAGTCTTTGATCCCGATGCCGGCGAATATTTCCAACTCGCTGATCGTGTACGCAGTGAGTTCGTGTTGAAAGTTACCGGCAAAGTGCGTGAGCGTTCGGCCAGCACCATCAACCCCAACATGCCTACCGGAGAAGTCGAGGTCTACGCCACCGCCATCGACATTCTCAACAGTGCAGAAACACCACCTTTCCAACTGGATAGCCACACACAAGTGGGCGAAGACGTGCGCCTGCGCTACCGCTATCTCGATTTGCGCCGCACCGATATGGCGCGCAATCTGCAATTCCGTGCCAAAGTGACATCCATCGTGCGTCAGAGCTTGGAAAAGCAGGGCTTTCTCGACATTGAAACCCCCATCCTCACCCGCGCCACACCGGAAGGTGCACGCGATTATCTGGTGCCCAGCCGCACCCACGAAGGCAAGTTTTTCGCACTGCCGCAATCGCCACAGCTGTTCAAGCAGTTGTTGATGGTGGCCGGCATGGATCGCTACTACCAAATCGCCAAATGTTTCCGCGACGAAGATCTGCGCGCCGACCGCCAGCCCGAATTCACGCAGATCGATATCGAAGCATCTTTTGTCGATGAAAAAGACATTATGCACATTGCGGAAACCATGATTCGCGATCTGTTCCGCGAAGTGTTAAATGTCGAATTGGGCGACTTCCCTTCCATGCCGTACAGTGAGGCCATGAACAAATACGGCAGCGATAAACCGGATATGCGCATTCCGCTAGAAATTGTCGATGTCGCCGATCTGTTAAAAGACGTGGCATTCAAAGTCTTTTCCGGCCCCGCCAATGACGCAGGCAGCCGCGTAGCGGCGCTCAAGGTTCCCGGCGGTGGCGAAAAACTCACGCGCAAGCAGATTGATGAATACGGCAATTTTGTTGCCATCTACGGTGCCAAAGGTCTGGCCTGGATCAAGGTCAACGATGTCAGCAACATCCACAATGGCGAAGGCAGCGGCTTGCAATCGCCCATCGTGAAAAACCTCTCCAATGAAGCACTGCGCGGCATCATTGACCGCCTCGGCGCGCAAAATGGCGATGTAATTTTCTTCGGCGCAGACAAAACCAAGATTGTTTGCGATGCGCTCGGCGCACTGCGCTGCAAACTCGGTGCCGACTTAAACCTGTACACT
>CAZZNL010000223.1:0-911 GCA_964655625.1 uncultured Pseudomonadales bacterium | reverse complement strand
GCTGTGGGTGGTGGACTTTCCGATGTTTGAAGAAGATGAAGGTCGCCTCGCCGCCCTGCACCATCCTTTTACCCAACCATCTTGCACAACCGCCGAACTGGAATCTAAACCCGCCACCGCCCTGTCACGCGCTTACGACATGGTGTTAAACGGCACAGAACTGGGCGGCGGCTCCATCCGTATCCACGACCAAGCTATGCAGCAGGTGGTATTCCGCACACTCGGCATCGGTGAAGAAGAACAGCGGCAAAAATTCGGCTTCCTGCTTGACGCACTGAAATACGGCTGCCCGCCACACGGCGGCTTGGCCTTTGGTCTCGACCGCTTGATCATGTTGATGCTGGGCGCACAGTCGATTCGCGAAGTGATTGCTTTCCCCAAAACACAAACGGCAGCTTGCGTTATGACCGATGCGCCGGGCGCGGTGGAGAATCAGCAATTGCGCGAACTGCACATCCGCCTGCGCGAAAAAGCCAAGAGCGAACCCGCCGCTTAATGTGCCACAGGGCATGAGCATCATCCTCGGCATTGACCCCGGCTCCCGCAAAACCGGTTTCGGGGTGATTCAGCTGACAGGCTCGCGCACAACGTATGTCGGCAGTGGTGTGATCCGTATTCCAGACACACTACTGCCGGAGCGACTCAAAACCATCTTCACCTCCGTCTGTGAAATTATTGCGCGCTATCAACCCGACGAAGTGGCCGTAGAAAATGTGTTCATGGCCAAAAGCGCAGGCTCTGCTTTGAAACTGGGTCAGGCGCGCGGCGCAGCCATTGTCGCCGCCGTGAGCCACAACTTGCCGGTTGCCGAATACGAGGCGCGCAAGGTCAAACAATCGGTAGTCGGTACCGGTGCCGCCACCAAAATACAGGTGCAGCACATGGTAAAAACCCTGCTCGCGCTGCCAGGC
>CAZZNL010000222.1:0-3314 GCA_964655625.1 uncultured Pseudomonadales bacterium | reverse complement strand
TGATAGAGCTGCTCACCCGTAGCTGCGCGTTCGGCGGCATCGCTGTGCAACAGTGCCAGCATGTGTTGTGCCAGCGCCGCATCATCACCGCGAGAAAAATAGCGGGCGTTGTCGCCGAGCACTTCGGGTGCGCCGCCGCAATCCGTGCTGATGACAGGGATGCGCGCCAGCATGGCTTCTGTCAACACAATGCCAAACGGTTCGCGATCGGAGGCAGATACATAGGCATCAAATGCGCAAAACAAAGTCGCCGCTTCTGGCACCGGGCCGGTCAGAATCACACGGTTTTGCAAGTGCAGTGTGTCGATCAGAGTGCGGTAGCGCGCTTCGCGTTTGCCTTTGCCGATCAGCAGCAGTATCGCGTGCGGCGCTTGCTCGGCAATGCGCGCAAAAGCGCGGATCAAGGTGGTCTGATCTTTATCGTCGTGCAAGCGACCGACGTTGGCGAAGACAAAAGCTTCTTCGCGCAATTGCAGCGTTTGCCTGGCGAGGTGACGCGGCAGCAGTTTACGTTCTAATGCTTCTGCATCAATGGCGTTTAACAAAGGTGCGAGACGCAGCGTGGCATCGTCCTGGCGCATATCGCGGGTGACGGCAGCGGAAACGCCGCACAGTTGCAGGCGCTGTTGAAAGCGGTGCAGCAAAAATCGGCGCGCGCGGTGATGCAATACACCAAACGCATGCGCGATGCCCAATACCGGAATGTCGCTGCCTGCACTGCCGAGCAGGGCGAGATACAGCGGTTTGTAGCGTTGCGCGATGATCAGCGCTGGCTGGTGCTGGCGAATCAACTGGCGTACGCGGCGCAGCAGTCCCAACTTCAAGCCTTTCATCGCGGCATCGGCGGTGTCCCAGAAAATAATGTCATCAGCAACCGTCTGCGCCTGCACGCGCGCATCGGCGGCACCGGATAAATACACGGTGATGACGCGCCAACCGGCTGATTGCAAGGCGCGGCTGTACAGATTGGAGAGCGACAGAAACGGCTCGTTGTAACCGTGGATGAGATGCAGGGCTGTGCGCGCCGTCATGCGGGAATCACCGCCGTCAGTTGTTGTTGCAAATGCGCGTTGTCTGCCCAGTTGGCGAGTAGGCGTTGTTTGTCTTTGCGCAATGCCTGTTGCAGCGCGGCGGGTTGGCGCCATTCGCTGGCGCCGTCGTAATCAATCACGGCAATGCGCTGGCCGTTGCTGAGTAAGTTCGTCGCTTTCATATCGCCGTGGCTGGTACACAACTGCGCCAGTTGCGCAAACAACTCGCGCAGGCTGTTTAACTCTTGCACACTGGGTGCAGTGTGTTGCCAGTGAGTGAGTAAATTGTCATCGCCGCAGTACTCGCTGATAAACCAGGCGCTTGTGACGAAAGGCCCCGTTTTTTGTTCGACCAGAGCCACAGGCGCGGGCACAGCAATATCGGCAAATAAAAAAGCGTGGGCAAAATACCAGCTGCGCGCCGCACGCGATGGTCGCCATGCGCGCCGCAGCTTGCGCAACCAGTCTTTGTTGAGATATTGCTTCACCACGTACGGTTTTCTGCCGACCATCACCAAAAACACTTTCGCAGAATTGCCATTTTTTAGCAGGGTGGCGTTTTGCGCAAACAGCGCTGGCCGGGATAGCCAGTTGGCTAGCGTGTCGTCGAGTTGTTGGCGGCGGCAGAGAATACGCAACTGTTTGTTGGGGCTGAGATCGGCAATCTCGGTACAGTCGCGAAATATTTTTTGCAGATAATGATCTTTGCGCTCCTGCCATTTTTGCTCCGCCAGTGTGATGACTTCTGACGGCACAGCCCAATGCTGGATCAGCAGCGGCCAATCGCGGCGCGGCAATTGCGCGAGCAGTAGGGCCAGGTTGTGTGGTTGTTCCTGGGGGCGTGTGTACGGCCTGACGCTGGCGGGATCCAACATCCACAACGCCGTGTCGCCCTCTGCATCGGTGTGCAACAAAAAGTTGCCGAGATGCAAATCTTCTTGCAGCAGTAGCTGCTGCCACAGCGTTTGCAGGCAGTGCTGCAGCTGATCCAGCCAAAGCTGTTTTTGTTCGTCGCTGCCCTGCTGCCAGGCGGCGTCGAGCGCCGTGGCATCATCGATAAAACTGTAGAGACAAACACCGCCCTCTTCGACAGCGTAGTGTGCGAGTAACTTCGGGGTGCGAATGCCGGTATCGCGTAAAATTTGATAGCGTTGGATTTCTTTCTGCCAATTGGCGGTATCAAAAAACAGTTTGGCCAGCACCGGTTGTTGCTCATAGTCGGCGCGCATCACCAGGCGTTTACCCGGCAGTAAACGCAGTATCTGTGAACATTGCAGCGCGTTGCCGTCGGTCAGAAACAGTGTGAATGGCACGGCAATAGCGCGCCTGCTGCTTTTTAGCGTTTGTAAGCTGGTGATGGGTGCCGTCATGCAGGTTGGCGGCCACCGCGCGGGCGCGGGATACCCATTTTTTGCCGCCGCTCCCACAGGTTTTTGCGGCTGATGCCGAGGCGCTGTGCAATTTCTGTTTCTGACAATTCATCCTGATGGTCGAGCACAAAACGCACAAAATAGTCTTCCAGTGAGGTGACTGCCGGTTTTTCTGCGGTGGCGACGGGCAGATCTAGCTGCGGCGTGTCCAGTTCTGTCGCTTGCACATCGCAGAGAATGACAGCGCGTTGAATGGTGTTATCGAGTTCGCGCACATTACCTGGCCAGCGGTATTCATTGAGTGTCTGTTGTGCGGCGGCAGAAAAAACCAGCGGTTTGCGCGCCATTTTTTCGCAGTAGTGTCGGAGCAGCTGATTGGCGCTGAGAAGAATATCGCTGCCGCGCTCACGCAGTGCAGGCACATTCAATTGCACAACGTTGATGCGAAAAAATAAATCTTCGCGAAAGGTTTTTTCTGCGCACATTTTGCGCAGGTCGCGGTGAGTGGCAGCGATCAAACGAATATTGACGGTGCGTGAGTTGACCGAGCCTATCGCCCTCACCTCGCCTTCTTGCAAGACACGCAGCAAGCGCGCCTGCGCTTCCAGCGGCAGTTCACCGATTTCATCGAGAAATAGTGTGCCGCCGTCAGCGGCGGCTATCAGACCTTCACGCGCTTGCGTGGCGCCGGTGAATGCGCCTTTTTCGTGGCCGAACAATTCGGCTTCGATCAGGTTTTCCGGAATGGCGGCGCAGTTCACCGAAATGATGGGCCGTTGTGCGCGCGGACTGCTGCGGTGTATGGCGTTGGCGATCAGTTCCTTGCCGGTGCCGGTTTCGCCGGTGATCAATACGGCAGCATCCGTGGGCACCACTTTGGCAATTTTTTCGTACAGCGTTTGCATCAATGCGC
>CAZZNL010000221.1:645-3315 GCA_964655625.1 uncultured Pseudomonadales bacterium | reverse complement strand
GCAAATGTTCTACCGCCACTTTTTGAGCGGCATCGGCGACAAAATCCGGTCGCAATAAATCCTGCTGGTAACGCTGCAAAGGGGTCATGGCTGCACACAGCAAAGTAAAGGCGCGGGCACTCTAGCCAGCCGCCTTGGGTTTGGCAATCGGCACAGCACACTCACGCCGCACGCGGTACAACTTGCGCAGACGATCAAACGCCGCCACGCCATCTCTGGGATATTGCTCGCGCAGGGCCGCATCGTCGGCAAAAACGTCATAAGGCTCCACCGTGCCACCCAAGACTACCGCTTCTGCCTGCGGTGCGCGGCCAAGAAAATCGCACAGCGCTGCGTACACCATTTCTGTGCCGCGCAATTTACCTTCGGCGCTATAACCGGCGATATGCGGTGTGCCAATAGCCACTTGCGCCAACAATTCGTGATCGATCGCCGGCTCGTTTTCCCACACATCCAACACCACCTGCAAATCTTGCTGCTGCTCCAAACGTTGCAGCAGCGCTGCATTATCGATAACGGCGCCGCGCCCGGCATTCAGCAATACCGTTCCCGCCTTCAATTGTCCGATGCGTGTTTTATCAAACAAATGAAACGTGGGATGCGCGCCATCATGCGTCAACGGCGTGTGCAAACAAATCACATCGCATTGCGTGATGATGTTCATATCCACCAGCGGCAAATCACTGTGCAGCAAGAAGGGATCACAGCCGACAGCATCCACACCGCTTTCGATCAAGTAGCGCAATAACCGCCCACCGACATTGCCACAACCGACAACACCGATACTCAGCGCAGCTATATCAACAGCCAAACCCTGCAAGGCCGCAACCACATACTCCACCACGGCTTGTGCATTGCAACCCGGCGCAAATGCAAAGTGAATATTTTTTTGTGCCAAATAAGCGAGATCAACATGATCGGTGCCTATCGTGCAACTGCCAACAAAACGCACGCGACTATTCGCCAACAGTTGTTGATCTACCCGCGTGACCGAACGCACCAACAATACATCGGCATCACGCACATCCTCTGCACTAATGTTGCGCCCAGGCAGCAACACCAACTCACCCAAGCCTGCAAAAAAATGTTTGGCATAGGCGATATTTTCATCGGCGACAATTTTCATCGACTCACTCTTTTTCTCAGTCCAACGCTGCGCGCGACAGCACAATATCTGCCAGAGCCATATTCACACCAGCAGCACGGGCCAGCGCGTTAAAAAAATCCTGCATGCGCTGATGCACACCCTCGCGAAGATAACAACAGGCCTGCGCGTACACCTGATCTTTGAACGCCGCGCTATCACCGGCATCGCCCGCCAAGTTGTCGACACTGACACGAAATCGCAAACCACTGGCAACATGCAGCAACCATTCCAATGCCTGCGGCTTTACTTCCATGCGCTCGAACGCTTTTTGCTGCGCGAGATCTCGACCATCCGGCGCATACCAATAGCCCCAATCCGGCAGCAGGCGGCGCGCTTCACCCGCCACCATCCAGTGCGCCACTTCATGCAAACTGCTGGAGACAAAATCTTCGCGATAAAAAATCTGGTGGCGCGCGTGCTTGTCGTCGGCTGGGCGATAAAAAGGCTCTACCGCTCCACCCACCAATACCGTGTTGAATGTCTCAGCAAACAAGTGATTGAACACACGTTCGATATCTTTTGCGGCCAGCGGCCTTGAAAATGCAGTAACAGCCTGCATGAAGTGTTCAGCGTTAAGCATTCAGCGTTGCCCGGTGCGCTCAGGTATTGAGGTTTCCGGTAATTACCGGTAGTGTGAAAGTCAGTGGAACACAGTTTACCGCGCCGGATGGCAGCACGCAGTCGGCAGCAACCACATTCCACCCGGAGGTAGCCATGAGCAGCAGTGATACATCCGCCCCTGACAACACCGCCAGCAATGTCATCGACTTCCTTGCCCACAGGGCGCGCCACCACCCCGCCAAAGCATCATTCATTCGCTTGGCACCGGAGCTGGACGGCCTGGAAATGCTCTACAGCAACAAATCCCACCCCGGCAAATTCTTCTCCCTGCGCATCCTGTGCTGGGCGCTGCGCAGTGATGGCGAAGTGGTGGGGCTCGTGCCATGGATGAGCGGCATCACCCCCTGCCCCGACATCGAAGATCCGCTTGAAGGCCACTTTGAAGGCTATTACGACCCCGGCATTGACGAGATCTTTTTTGAAGCGCCCGAACACAAAATCATCGAACTGGAAACCAGCGCCAGCTACTACCAGTTTCACTGCCATCACGAGCGCGAAGTGATTCAGGAAATTCCCGACACCATCGGCACCCACGCCGTGCTGGCCTCACCGCAGCCCAACACCCTGTTGCTGACGGAAGTGATCAGCTGGCAATTGCAGTGCAATGGTGAAATTCACGCCATGTTGGTGGATGGCAGCAAACCCTATCAAACACCCGTGCTGCCCGGCTCCGACAATCTCTACAGCGCGCAAGAAAATCCGGACTTCCGCTATTTCTTCCAGCACACCATCGCCACCAAGCTAAAAGAAATGGATCCGGAAGCTTTGGCCGCTGTCGCCGCGCTGGTGGATGACAAGGGTTAAAACCTTTTAACTCGATCCACAAAAAAGCCGCTATTTCTAGCGGCTTTTTTGTACCGTCCACTGACATCAACGCAACGTGCGCCCTCTCAGCGCCTGAA
>CAZZNL010000221.1:0-635 GCA_964655625.1 uncultured Pseudomonadales bacterium | reverse complement strand
TACGCATACGCAGCGCATTCAGTTTGATAAAGCCTTCGGCATCTTTTTGATTGTACGCACCGCCATCGTCTTCAAACGTGGCGATGGTGGCATCAAAAATAGAATCATCCGATTTGCGACCGGCCACGGTGACATTGCCTTTGTACAACTTGATACGCACGACACCGTTCACAAATTGTTGTGACTCGTCGATCATTTTTTGCAGCATCAAACGCTCAGGACTCCACCAATAACCGTTGTAAACCAACGAGGCGTAACGCGGCATCAATTCATCTTTCAAATGCGCCACTTCACGATCCAAGGTGATGGATTCAATCGCGCGGTGTGCGCGCAACATGATCGTGCCACCCGGTGTTTCATACGCGCCGCGTGATTTCATACCCACGTAGCGGTTCTCCACCAAATCCAAACGCCCTACACCGTGTTTGCCGCCGAGCGCGTTCAATTGTGCCAGCACTTTAGCGGGTGATAATTTTTTGCCATTGATAGCAACAATGTCGCCCTTTTTGTAAGTCAGCTCGATGTATTCCGGCTGATCGGGCGCTTTCTCTGGCGACACTGTCCAGCGCCACATATCTTCTTCCGGCTCCCACCACGGATCTTCCAAGCCGCCGCCTTCATAAGAAATAAGCAGC
>CAZZNL010000220.1:0-3331 GCA_964655625.1 uncultured Pseudomonadales bacterium | reverse complement strand
TGGATGAGCTGATCAGGCCACAGGCCTGATTTATAACGGGCAGCTTCCACACATAGGATTCAACGCATCCTTGTTCATGTGTGCTAAACGCAGAGCTTGGTATTCAGGGCCATTCCAGTGCTGTGCAAAATCATCGGTGTTGATGTTGAACATGCCATGACTCGGTTGTGTGCGAGTACAGCACGGGGTGACATGCCCTTCGGCAGTGATGTGCACAGCGCGATAAGGCCACTGGCATTTACCGATGCGACGTTTGGGGATCTTGTAGCCGACCATGATGCCGCGCAATGCCAGACGCCATTGCTGTTTCGTGATGGCCTTGCGAATTTCCGGTAACTTCAGGAGAGACTTGTGTATCCTGTCGGCAGTTGGCTGATAATCCGGATCGCCGCGCACCAGCCAGTTTTCTACAAAGCCTATGGCGAGATAATCGACATCCAAATCAATGCACAATGAACCGAGTGACGGAAGATTCCTGTAGTTCATCTCGGTAGTGGTGTTATGTATTCCTATGATGACATTGGAATCACCGCGGTTTCTTTCTTCCAACAATATACGCATGCCGGATAGTACTTCCTCGAGACCGATTTTTCCCATGGGCCGGATTAGGGCGAATTCTTCCGGGTCTGTCGAGTCGATGCTGACAGCGACTTCATGGATGTATTTGTGTATCAGGCGGCGGACTTTTTCATCAAGCAGTAAGCTACCGTTGGTGATGATCCAGATGTTGATGGATTTTTCCTTGAGTTTTTTCAGAATGTTTTCAATATCCGGGTGTAAAAATGTTTCACCCAACCCGATCAGGCGTACTGTTTTCAAATTCGGTAGGGTCGACAGGATATTGTCTAGCGTCGAGGGCAACAGATCGTTTTTCAGGTTGTCAGGATGGAGACTGCTGCGTGAACAGGTACCGCAGGTGGCATTGCAGCGTGTGGTGGCTTCAATTTCGACATGATCGGGCAGTGGTGCGATCAATGCCGGACGGTAGCGGGTCATTCCGATATAGAGGGCAAGCTTACGAAACTTCCGGTGAATACCTCTGATCATGAAATTTTCCGCGACTACACAACTTGTGTGCTGGGGATCAATTCGTGTTCGTCAGACTTGCTTTTTCGGACTGCCTGATAGGTGGTGCGAGATGGTAATTGCCCGCGGAATTCGTAACGCGGCCAGCGATCACTGGCGTAATAGCGAGAAGATACCTTGGTAGATAGCGGTGGCATCAGAAGGAATTTGAGAACATAGTAGATATCCCAGAAAATACTACCTGTCCTCAGTCCATGAGTAAGCCGTCGCCAGATGAATCCGGGGTTAAAAAGTACGGCTCGTTTGTAAGCCATCTGTGCATATTTTTCTACGGTTTCCCGGCTGAGGTTGCTGTGTGTGAACAGTGATTCGTTGGAGTAGGTGTAGTAGTCGTCCCAGTTGTAGGACTGGATGATGCCTTTTGCGTGGTAACGGTTGAACATCTCCGTACCGGGAAAGGCAACGGTTCTGCCGAACTTGATCATTTCCAGAGGTAATTCGCTGGCAAAACGAATCGTGTCTTCCATTGTTTTTTCGGTATCTGCTGCAAGACCCAACATGAAAAAACCACTGGTTTCCAGTTTGCATTTACGGGCAATCCTAGCAGCCTGTTTGCCAAGCTCTATGCTGGCTTTGCCGCCTTTACCGAAGGCTCGAAGTATGTCGTCATTGCCTGATTCGAAACCGAAGGAGACACGGTAGCAACCGGCCTCGTACATTTTCTGGAAAAGTTTCTCGTCTGCACTTTCTACCCGAATGCCATTGGTACAGGTCCAAGCGATTTTCACGCCCGCAGCGATGATGGCGTCACAGACGCGTGCTGCCCAGTCCTGGTCGGACGTGAAAATATCATCCACGAGTACCGCTTCGCGAAAACCGAGTGCTTGCAGTTTCTTCAGTTCTGCTGCACAGCGTTCCGGGGATTTCTTGCGGTAACCGAGCGCCATAGTCATCTTGCTGGCGCAGTAATCGCACTTGTAGACACAGCCTCGGGAAAATTCCACGCTGGCGACCGGTTGGTGGCGAGCAAACAGTCGCGAGCCGTGTTTGCGGTAGATTTCCTTGTCGTACAGCTCCCAAGCGGGCAGGGGTAGTGAATCCAAATCGGCAATTGGCGGCTGCAAGCCGGTTGAGACAATATTGTCACCGTCGCGGTAATACAGGCCCTTGATGTCCTGCACGGGTTTACCGTCACAGTAATCGGCAAACGAGATGTCGGCTTCGCCGACAAACACGGCATCCAGATTAGACTCCAGCAACGATTCACGCGGCAGCGATGAAACATGCGCGCCACCACCGATAATGCGCACAGAGGGTAGGATATCCTTGGCCAGCAGGCTGATATCACGCAACTGGTTCATCAATGGAGTAGTGGCTGTGATGCCGATGACATCCGGTTGGTAATCAAGGATTTTGTTTTTTACCAGTTCGAAATCATATGGCGTGTATGACAGGTCAAAAATTTCAACCGTGTGCCCGCGCTGCATGGCGCTGGCTGCGATGGTGGCTAGGCCGAGTGTGGGAAACACCGGATTGGTGATGGCGCCTTTGCTGCCGCTGTAGCTGGGCACATAGGAGGGGTTGATCAACAGTACGCGAGCCATCTGTATTAACCGCTACGGTTTCAGGATGACAACCAATATGCCAGATATCTTACGATTCATCGATATACCGGATACCTCGCACACAGTGTGGATACTTTCTCGCGCACGCTGTGGATGGTGGCTTCGGCGTCGCCTTTTTCCATGGCGTCGAAAATATCGCAGATCCAGTTCGCCAGCTCACGGCATTCCGCTTCACCGAAACCGCGCGTAGTGCAGGCGGGTGTGCCGATGCGGATACCGGAGGTCACCATCGGTGGGCGCGGGTCGTTCGGTACGGCATTTTTGTTGACGGTGATATGAGCGCGACCCAAGGCGGCGTCGGCGTCTTTACCGGTAATGCTCTTGTCGATCAGAGACAACAGGAACAGATGGTTTTCTGTGCCACCAGAAACCACTTGGTAGCCGCGAGCGATAACGGTTTCTGCCATCGCTTTAGCATTGGTTTGCACTTGCTGTTGGTAAGTTTTGAAGGCCGGTTGCAGAGCTTCCTGGAAGCAGACAGCTTTGGCGGCAATCACATGCATCAGTGGACCACCCTGTTGGCCGGGGAACACAGCGGAATTCAATTTCTTTTCCAGCTCTTCGTTTTTGCGCGCCAGAATCAAGCCGCCGCGCGGGCCGCGCAGCGTTGTCTGGGTCGGGGTGGTAACGACATCGGCAACTGGCACTGGGTTCGGGTCGAGGCCAGCGGCGATGAGGCC
>CAZZNL010000219.1:0-3336 GCA_964655625.1 uncultured Pseudomonadales bacterium | reverse complement strand
GCGAGGATGGTGGTGTTCTTAAAGGAAGCGAGTATTTGGTGAAAACTGTGGGGTACTATCTTGATGCATTGGTATCCTTGGCTTCTCATTATAAAACCCCGCTACCTCCAGTTTTTGAGAATGTTGTAAGGTTTTTGCAAATTGCAAAGCTCACAATTGATTTGTTGCAAAAGGGTACAAAATGCAAGAACTTTGAAGCTTTGGCGATCTTTTTGGCGATTACAACAATATTATCAATTTTGATGGTTGAATTGACAATTATGATTGCTAATCCTATTGCGGCTTTTGCGGTGGGAGTTGGAATGGATTTGGCGCTAGATTGGTTCGTTGCGCAGTCGCCAGATTGCATGAAGGATTAAATATGTTTTATATCCTAAGCGCTGTTTTGGTTTTTGTCGGTGTGGTGCAGTCATATTTTGGCATCAGGTACTTCTATATGTTGAATGTAACAAGGATGTGGGCGTTGGTGGACATTAGTGTTGAATCTAGTGAGATTAGGGAGCATCTTGATGTAATTAAGTATGAGAGAATAATAAAATACGAGCCTGTTATTAAATATATGTACATTTTTAATGGGGTGGAATATCGATCTTCGGCATGTCATTTTGATAAAAAGTCGATTTGGTTTGATTCTAAGGGGATGGCTGAATCGTTTATACGGGGCATTCTTGAAAATAAAATGGCAAGAATAAACTCTAAAATTCCAAGTGAGGCTTATCTGGCTTTTGGTCGGGTAAATCATAGGTTTTCACATCATATTGCTATGATTATTGCTTCCTGCTTGTTGTACGGTGTTGTTGGTGGAGTTTGGTTTTTTCTGAGGTGATCAAGTGAATGGGGGCAACATTGTCGTCTAACAAGTCGCTACAACGCTGACGGTGTATGCCACTGTCAATAATCAATTCAGCGTGAAGCTTTCCATTTCTGCCAAGTCACGCAGTCGCGCTTGTACGCGTCCACTTTGTGCGCGGTTATTTTTGTAGAACGACAAGGCGTACATCAGCTGTTGTCTGGCTTTATCAAAGTTACCGTTCAAAATGTAGTATTCAGCGCGTGCTGTGTGCACACCACCGGTGTCACCAGCCAGGCCGCGCAATTCAGCCAAGTCATACCACACGATGGGTTGGCTGCTGTATTCCGGCAGCAGCTTTTCCAGTTCGCTGATGGCCTTTTCGTAATTTTTCATGTTTTCCAGAATGTTGATGGCGACCATGGTCGCTGGATAGCTGCGCGGATGATGTGCCTGTACACGCTCGGCGATGGCCAGTGCCTGTGAGTATTTGCCTTGGCCATTCAGGATATCTGCCATGGCCAGAGCAAAAAATAGATTATCTGGCGCAGTTTCATACAGCGGTTTCAAGGTTTTTTCGGCGGCGTCAAATTGGCGCAATGCTGTTTGTGCCAGCGCAATACCGTAGCGATTGGCATTGGGATCATCGCCGCCGGCATTGATTTCGCTTTGAAACTGTTTGATGGCGACAGAAGGATTGTCGGCCATATTGAGCCGTGCGCGGATTTTTATCAGGGCGTACTGTGGATTGTCTGGATATTGCCGCACGGGATATTGCTCAGCGCGATTGCGTGAATCGGCGATACGCTTTTCGGTCACGGGGTGAGTTAGCAAGTATTCCGGTGGACGATCTCCTGCGTACTGCGCGGCGCGCAACATGCTTTCGAACATGCTGGGAATGGCGCGCGGATCCATCTGGTCGTTGACCATGGTCTGCATGCCAACTCGATCGGCTTCTGCTTCATTTTCGCGGCTAAAGCGCAGCATGGATTGTAGTGTGGCTGCTTGTGTCGACATCAGTGCGGCTAAGCCTGCGTCGGATTGGGAGGTGGCCATCAGCACCAGTCCGGCGAGCATGCCGGCCATCGCAGGAATGCGGTTTTGTTGTTGCTGTTGCACGCTGCGCTGCCAGTGTTTTTGTGATAAGTGCGCCAATTCGTGCGCCATGATGCCGGCCAGTTGCTGTTCATTTTTTGCGTACAGAAAAATACCATCGTGTATGCCAACGATACCGCCTGGCACGGCAAAAGCATTCAAAGTGGAATTTTTCACCACAACCAGTTCTAGATTTTTATCTTCCAGTGGTGAGCTATCGGCCAGTTTTTTCAATAAGTGCTGCAAATAGTCGTACATCAGTGCGTCTTGTGATTCCGGCACTTTGGCGCGAAATTGTCGCAGCCATGCCTGGCCGAGATCGCGGACTTCTTCGGGTGATGCAATAGCGGCGGCGCTGTCACCCAGTTCAGGCAGGAGAATTTTATTGCTGTCCTGTGCTGTTGCGAGCAGACACATGCTTGTCAACAAGCCGGTGCCGGCAATTCGTAAAAATGGACGGAGCATGCGCAGTGGTTGCTGTAGATACATATAAAAATCGGTTATGGATGGACTGGGATATACTGCGCGAATCAAGCAGTAATAGCGAGCTTGTCGGTATGACATTAAGCGTTCCCGCAGAGTTCCAGCATATTCCATGCGCTGCCCAGTTGGATGCACGCCAATTGGCCTGCCCCTTGCCCTTGCTCAAAGCGCGCCAGGCACTGCGTGAAGTGGCGGTGGGGCAGGTGTTATTAGTGGCGGCGACAGACCCAGGTTCTTGGCGTGATTTTGCTGCGTATGCCGAGCAGAGCGGGCAGTGCTTGTTAGCGGCAACTGAAAGTCAAAGTGTGTATTTTTACTGGCTTGAACGCCGTATCTGAAAGGTCATTTTTCTGCGTGTTGGAGGCAGAGTGCTCATGATGTCATCCCGTTTGACTGGTGTTGTTGCGGTATTGCTGTTGTTTGTCTGGCTGCCTGTACATGCGCAGGTTCAGCCTCAGACTCATGTTCAGGCTCATGTTCAGGTTCTGGATAAGCCGATACAGAGTGAAAATGACAAGCGCAGTTACCAAAATATAGTGCTGGCTAACGGCATGAAAGTGTTGCTGATCTCGGATCCTGCTGCTGACAAGGCTGCGGCAGCAATGGATGTGGCCGTGGGCAATGGCAGTGATCCCAAGCAGCGCCAAGGGTTGGCACATTTTTTAGAACACATGCTGTTTCTGGGAACAAAAAAATATCCCAAGGCTGGTGAGTATCAGGAGTTTATCAGTTCGCACGGCGGCTCACACAATGCATATACCGGCCTGGAAAACACCAACTATTTTTTTGATGTGGATCCGCAACAGCTGGATAGCGCACTTGATCGCTTTTCACAGTTTTTTATTGCGCCGCTGTTTAATGAAGATTATGTAGAGCGAGAGAAGAATGCGGTAGATTCTGAAAACAAAGCAGGAATTCGTGATGACGGTCGTCGCAGCGGCGATGTGTTTCGTGAATTGTATGATCCC
>CAZZNL010000218.1:0-3357 GCA_964655625.1 uncultured Pseudomonadales bacterium | reverse complement strand
AGTCCACGAAGAATTCGCACGCGGCGCTGGCGTCATCCATGCCATCCAGCGGTTTGCTGTTTTGCGTGGAACCGTTGGCCAGTTTTACCAAGGTGGGGTACATGTCGACAATGTGGATAGGTTGATCAACGGCTGTTCCGGCAGTAATTTTTCCCGGCCAGTTGGCCAGCGCCACCACGCGTGTGCCACCTTCGTAAAAAGAACCTTTGCCATCACGGTAAGGGCCGTTGCTTGCCGGAATACTGCCGCCCGACGTATCCACTTCGCCCGTCATGTCAGCAGAGCGCGGTCCGCCATTGTCACTCTGGAATACGATGAGCGTATTTTCGCGCAACCCTTTTTTCTCTAATGCGGCAACAACCTGGGCGATTTGCTCGTCCATGGCAGTAATCATAGCGGCATAGGGTTTGCGGAATTTGTCTTGAATATGGGGATACTGATCGAGATATTTTTGCGGCGCTTGATAAGGCGCATGCGGCGCGGTGAATGTCAGGTACATAAAGAAAGGCTGTTTGCCATCTTGTTGCGAGATATAACGCACAGCATCTTGGCCGAGTAGTTCGGTGACATAACCTTTTTCATCCAGTAATTCATTATTGCGAAACCAGTCGGTTGTGCCATGTGCGGCATGAGTGTAGTAGTCAATTTCACCGAGCAAGGGGCCGTACTGGTAATCAAAGCCGCGCTGATTGGGCCAGAACTTTTTATCTGCATGACCGAGATGCCATTTACCAATGATGGCGGTTTTGTAGCCGGCGGCTTTGAGCGCCTGCGGCAATAACCATTCATCTGTCGGCAAACCGTAACGCCCTGCGGAGGGGATGACCGCCAGTTGCAAACCGTAGCGATTGGGGTAGCGCCCTGTCATCAATGCGGCACGCGAGGGCGTACACATTGGCTGCGCATAGAATTGTTGTAACTGCACACCGCCACGCGCCAACTGATCAAGGCTAGGCGTGCGGATATCCGATCCGTGAAAGCCTGTGTCCTGCCAACCCAAATCATCGGCAAGAATGTAGATGATGTTGGGCTGAGTCTGAGGCGTATTGGCTTGGGTGATCGGGAGGAAAAAAACAGCAAATAATAGTGCATACCATTTTTTCATGCCTGGGTTCTCTCTCATAGATGGATGATTCTTTCCGGGTTAGGGCAAGAACAAATAGTTTTCCCAACTTTTAATGCGCAAAACAATTTTGCGCATGATGCTGAGTGCATGGAAGTCATCGGTGTAGACGGCGGCAATTGCTTGTGAACCGCCCGGTAATTTCAAGGCTGCAATTTCGTCACCGTATTCAAAGATAACCGGAATGCGGCCTGGTGCTCTTGCGGGTGTCAAGGTGCGAATAGTGCCGCTGGGAGACAGCTGGCCTTCAGCGGCAGCAGGTAGAATCTTTTTTACTTTGGCGGGAAAGACGCGCCCTGGATATGCTTTGAATGCCAGCTCAGCTTCTTGCCCTTCTGCCAGTACTGCAATCACGTTTTGGGGAAAGCTGGCCACGAGTTCCGGTTTATCGTCGTGCACAAATATCATGGCAGGTGATAGAGGCAGTGGCACAGCCATTTGTCCTTCGCGCAGCACCATCTGTACGGCATACCCATCACCAGGAGCTCGCACAGTAGTTTGTTCCAGCTCCCAGCGTGCATTGGACAGTTGCGCAAGAATTTCTCGCACTTCCGGTGTTTGGCCATCTACTTGGTTGGCCAAGCCCAGTCGCACATCACGCTCTTGCGCTTCAGCCTGCTGTTTGGCGGCTTGTGCTTGCGTTAACGTTGCACGTAAACCGTCGACATTTTGTCGAATCATGTCGTAGCGTTGTTGTGCGATAGCGCCAGTACTCAGCAAGCGCGTTACTCGTGCGAGCTCTGTTTCGGCGAGCTTCAGCTCTGTTGCTGTGCGCTCGATGGTTGCACTCGCTTGCGCAACAGCAGCTGCGGCGGCAGCCACTTTTTCTTCCAACTGACCGACATCTGTGCTGGCAATATCCAGCGCAGCTTCCAGTCGTTGCACTTCCATTTGGTAAGGAGTGGGATCAATCTGGAACATGGGGTCATTTTTGTGCAGCGTTTGGCCAGGCGTCATGGAAATTTCTTTTACGATACCTTTTACCGACGGCACGATAGGTGTGGTGTACACATACAGGCGCGCATCGTCAGACGCCGGGTGGTAGCGAATCAGCATCAGCCCCATAAACGCAAGAAATCCTGCGCCGATAAGAATGGCTGTACAAACGGTATAAGTATTGGTTGGCACTAGCTTCCATTTTTTAAAAACTAACCAGCACAAGCTGCCATATGTACCCAAAATCAACTCAAGCATGGTCTGTATCTCCTTGTGCCATTGCGCTCAATTGTGCCTCCAGTTGTTCAACGCGCAGGCGCAGGGCAGAGATATCTTCCATTCCTTCAACGCGAACTTTCAGTGCATCAGGATTTGCTTTGGCCCACAGAAATAGAAACGGCCACAGGGCATGCAGAGTGAACAGCGATAACCAGCAGCCGATATGGATGGTTTCTGTGTGCGGGTGGTTGCTTTTTTTTGCAATTTCGTAAGGGATATCGTGAATAAAAATGAAAACGTAAAAGACCATCAGTAAACCCATCAAGGTAATGGCCAATGCAAAATAATCGAGGAACATTGCAATCTCCTGTCTGCTTTTTTATTTCTTGTTAAAAAGGGTTATTTAACGGAGGTGCCTACAAAAGCTGCTGCATCTTTTGCCCAACCATCCAGCACGGGCTTGGTATCGGCCAAGGTCAGCTGATCTTTTTTGTTTGCCAGATTTTCGCCGATGCCCTTGCGCACCACTTTGCCCAGCACTTTGCCAGTGGTGCTGTCGCTGAGAGTGGCCTCCAGATAAACCACGGTGTTGTGGTCGCGTGTACCCGCAGCGGTTGAAATGCCGGCGAACACCAAGGCTACAGGGATCACTTCATAAACTTGCAGGCCCTCGGTCGGCGTATTCACTGCAGTAATTGCGGCGCGTATGCGCAACACACCTGGCCCTGCTTGTTTCACGACGGGTAATACGCTGCCAATTTCTTGACGTGTTTGTTGCTGTAGATACTGTGGAATTTCGTTAAGGGTTTTCATCGGCACTTGCGAGCTGGGCTGCGGCTGTGGGTAGTAGCCCACCGAATCAATCATCACGGCGCGATACTGTCCTGGCTGCAGATCCGGATTGATCCAACGCATGGCTGTGCCGCCATTCGGCGCTTTGAATTCGCTCAGGTTGCTGTAGTCCTTCATCCAGCCGGAGTACTGGCTGGCATCGGGTTTGGCCGTCATGCAGCCGGTGAGCAAGGTGGCGCTGAGCAGTGTGGTGCCGAGGGTAGCAAACAGTTTCATGGTGAATATCC
>CAZZNL010000217.1:1077-3363 GCA_964655625.1 uncultured Pseudomonadales bacterium | reverse complement strand
AATTCACCAATCACACCCGTAGAAAAAGGCAGCACCTTCTCTGCTTGCGTTTGGGTAAGCTGTGCCAACGCCGCACAACTGCGCGCGGCATCTTGCATACCTTGTTCACCCGTACCGGCATTGGCACAACCGGTATTGATCAACCAATAGCGGCAATCCGCCGCCGCCAAGTGCCGCTTTGCCACATGCACAGGTGCCGCACAAAAAGCATTGCGGGTAAATACAGCAGCGACGGCGCTATGTTCTGCCAATTCAAACACCACGACATCTTTGCGATTTTTTTTGCGAATACCCGCTTCTGCCACACCAATGCGCACACCAGCAACCGGCAATAATGGGGAAACAATACCGCTACCTACAGCCATATTTTTTCTCTGCTTGATGTTTTGTGCGTCAGACTAAACGACCGTGACACTGTTTGTATTTTTTACCGGAACCACAAGGACAGGGCTCATTGCGCCCCACCTTATCGCCGCGCACAAACGGTGCAGCAGCCTGTTTCTCGACATCAGTCCCCTGTTCCTCGCTGCCCATGCCCGGGGTATCTGCATGTTGCAGACGCAAGTTTTCCTGCTCGCGTCGACGCTGCTCTTCCAACGCTTCCATTTCTTCACGCGAGGCGATGCGCACATGAAACAAAACGCGCACCAGCTCCGCTTTGATACTATCCAACAAAGTACGGAACAATTCGAAGGATTCGCGCTTGAATTCCTGCTTGGGATTTTTTTGCGCGTATGCACGCAAATTGATCCCTTGGCGCAAGTAATCCATGCTGGCCAGGTGATCCTTCCAGAGATTATCCAGCACCTGCAACATGACTTGCTTCTCAACTTGACGCATGACGTGCTCTGCACCTTCACACTTCTTGTTATAGAAATCCGTTGCCAACTGTTGAATGCGCTCGCAAATCGCCTGCTCCGCCATATTGACATCTTGCGCCAGCCATTCACGCACCGGCACTTGTAACCCGAAGTCAGTCTCCAGCGCCTGCTCTAAACCTTGCAAATCCCACTGCTCGGTAAAACTCTGTGGAGGAATATATTGCGCCACCAGTTCGGCAACCACATCGTTGCGGATAGCGGTCACCATGTCGAGAATATTTTCCGCCTCAAGAATATCGCTGCGCTGCTGATAAATAATTTTCCGCTGCTCATTGGCAACATCATCGTACTCCAGCAACTGCTTACGGATATCAAAGTTGCGCCCTTCCACTTTGCGCTGCGCTTTCTCAATAGAGTTGGTCACCATGCTGTGTTCAATGGCTTCACCGCGCTGCATACCCAGTGCCTGCATGATGCTCTTGACACGATCTGACGCAAAAATCCGCATCAAGTCATCTTCCAGCGACAGATAAAAACGCGACAAACCCGGATCGCCCTGACGTCCGGCACGGCCGCGCAATTGATTGTCGATACGGCGCGACTCGTGGCGCTCAGTACCCAGAATATGCAAACCACCGCCTGCAATAACCTGATCGTGGCGCTGTTGCCAATCCGCTTTGATTGCATCAATTTGCGCCTGCGTCGGATTGCTCAATGCCGCCACTTCCGCTTCCCATTTACCACCGAGCAAAATATCAGTGCCGCGACCCGCCATATTGGTCGCAATAGTGACCGTAGATGGACGACCCGCCTGCGCAATAATGTCGGCTTCTTGTGCGTGATACTTGGCATTCAACACGCGGTGCTCGATACCTGCCGCCTGCAAACGCCGCGACATTTCTTCCGATGTCTCTACCGACGCTGTGCCCACCAGTACCGGCACACCTTGGGCGATAAACTTTTTTACATCTTCGATAATCGCTTCGTATTTTTCGTCGCGACTGATATACACCAGATCATTAAGATCTTTACGCAGCAAGGGGCGGTTAGTAGGAATAACCACCACATCCAGGCCATAAATCTGCATAAACTCCGGCACTTCAGTATCGGCCGTTCCGGTCATGCCGCCCAGTTTCTTGTAGATGCGAAAATAATTCTGGAATGTGGTCGAAGCCATGGTCTGGCTTTCGCTTTGGATCGACACACCTTCCTTCGCTTCCAGCGCCTGGTGCAAACCTTCCGACAAACGACGTCCGTGCATGGTGCGGCCAGTATGTTCGTCAATCAGAATGACTTGATCATCCTGCACGATGTACTCCACATCGCGATGGAACAACGTATGTGCACGCAAAGCTGCGTGAATATGGTGCAACAAGCTGAGATTAGTTACTGCGTACAAACTGTCGTTAGCATCGAGCAAACCGTCGCGTATCAATAACTGCTCAATCAGCTGATGCCCTTCTTC
>CAZZNL010000217.1:593-1067 GCA_964655625.1 uncultured Pseudomonadales bacterium | reverse complement strand
CTGACGCTGCTTTTCATCCAAAACATAATGCCCTGGCGCATCTTCTGTCTGCGCTTGCAGACGCGGCATCAAAGCATTGATACGTTTGTACAACGCCGAACTATTCTCTGCCGCACCAGAAATAATCAAGGGCGTGCGCGCTTCGTCGATCAGGATGGAATCCACTTCATCTACAATGGCAAATGACAACCCGCGCTGCACTTTATCTTCGAGACGCAGCGCCATATTGTCGCGCAGATAATCAAAGCCGTATTCGTTGTTAGTACCGTAAGTGATGTCAGCGGCGTAGGCGGCGCGTTTTTCTTCGCTGCTCTGGCCAGAGAGAATAACGCCTACGCTCATGCCCAATTTTTCATAAACCGGGCGCATCCAGTTGGCATCGCGATTGGCCAAATAATCGTTGACCGTAACAACGTGCACGCCTGCACCCGGCAGTGCATTCAGATAAACCGGCAGTGTCGCCACCAAGGTTTT
>CAZZNL010000217.1:0-583 GCA_964655625.1 uncultured Pseudomonadales bacterium | reverse complement strand
ACCGGGGCCACGGCGGTGAGCGTCTTGCCTTCGCCGGTGCGCATTTCCGCGATCTTGCCGTTGTGCAACACCATGCCGCCGATCAACTGCACATCAAAGTGGCGCAGCCCCAGCGTGCGGCGCGCGGCCTCTCGCACACAAGCAAAAGCTTCGGGCAACAACTGATCCAGCGTTTCACCTTTAGCCAGGCGCTCGCGAAACTCGACAGTCTTATTGCGCAGCGCATCGTCAGTCAGCGCTTCCATGGTGGGCTCAAGAGCATTCACGCTGGCGACAACTTTGCGCAGCCGCTTCAATTCGCGCTCGTTCTTACTGCCAAAAACCTTCTTGAGAACCGTGCCAATCATGACTCAACCACACCGCGTAAGGGGCGCAGAATATCGCACAATTCAGCTACCCACGCCACAAAACCCTGTTATTGCAGGCTGGCGGAACACAGCGCTTCACCCTCTCGCATGACGACAAGCACGGCATGGGTTTGCGCTTGTCGGGCGATGCCGACAGCATTCTCCGAGGGATGACGCCAACCGCTGGCACGCGGCAACAAACTGGCGCGCAGGGGATACAACAAACCGCGCACAAT
>CAZZNL010000216.1:3054-3371 GCA_964655625.1 uncultured Pseudomonadales bacterium | reverse complement strand
AGGTTGGGCATTGGCCGTGGAGCCGCAAGACCGTGGCGGCGTTGGTCGATAAATTGGTGGCCGCCGGTGTAGTGAGCGTTACCTTCGATGTGGTGTTTTCCGAGCCAGAGCCCAATATGGCATTGGCAATAGCGGAGTCGCAGGCTGCTCTTGCCGGCCCACTGCAGGCATTGGCGCCGCAGTTTGATTATGACCAGCGCATGGCCAGCAGCTTCGGCAAGACGGATGTGACGCTGGGTTATATCTTGCATCGCGACAGCTTTCACACCGGCACGATGCCCCCCAGTTTGATCGATGTACCGCCGGACGTGGTGCGG
>CAZZNL010000216.1:0-3044 GCA_964655625.1 uncultured Pseudomonadales bacterium | reverse complement strand
GGCTACACCACCAATATCGAGGTATTGCAGCAGGCTGCGCGCGGCCAGGGCTTTATCAATGGCGATCCCGATCCAGATGGCACCGTGCGTCGTGCGCCGCTGGTGCTGCGCTACGGCGACCAGTTGTATCCGAGTTTGGCGCTGCAAACGGTGATGACGTATCTGCTGTTGGATAAGGTGAGGCCAGAGATGATCGATGGCAGCATCCAATCATTCACTCTGGGCGACAAACGGGTACACACCGATGCGCAGGGGCGAATGCTGGTGCCTTATCGCGGCCGCCAGGGCAGTTTTGCCTACATCCCTGCGGTGGATGTGTTGCAGGGCAAAGCAGACCCGACCCTGCTGTCGGGCAGCATTGCGATGGTTGGCACCTCAGCCATCGGTTTGGTGGATTTGCGAACCACACCGGTGGGCACGATGTATCCCGGGATAGAGACGCAGGCCACGATGGTCGATGCTCTGTTGCGCGGTGATGCACCGTACATGCCGGATATTGCGCTGGGCGTGAATATGCTGGCGATCGTGGTGTTGGGGGTGTTGTTGGCGCTGTTACTGCCCTTGCTGGGCCCAGCCATGATGACGGTATTGGGTGTGCTGGTTTTTGCGGTGATCGCAGCGGGCAATGTGTGGTTGTGGCAGGTGAAGGGTCTGGATTTCCCAGTGTCCGGCCCGTTGCTGACGGTCATTCTTCTGTATGTCATCAATATTGCTTTTGGTTTTTTTACTGCCGCGCAGCAGAAAGATCAGATCAAAGGCATGTTCGGCCAGTATGTGGCACCTGCACACATCGAGCGCCTGTTGGCGGATCCGGCTGCGCTCAGTTTTGCAGGGGAAAGCAAAAACATGACCGTGTTGTTTTCCGATATCCGCAACTTCACCAATATGTCGGAGACCTTGTCAGCGGCTGATTTAAAGAGCCTGCTCAACCGCTATTTCACGCCGATGACGGAAATTATCTTCAGTCAGCAAGGCACGATCGACAAATACGTCGGCGACATGATCATGGCCTTCTGGGGTGCGCCGCTGGATGATCCCCAGCACGAAAAGCACGCGGTGATGGCCGCCATGCTGATGCAAAAAAAACAGGCTGAATTGCGCGCAGCGTTTACTCAGATCGGGCTGCCAGCTATCTATACGGGTATTGGCATCAATACCGGTGCGATGAATGTGGGTGACATGGGTTCCAGCTACCGGCGCGCTTACACCGTGCTGGGCGATGCGGTGAATCTGGGCTCGCGTCTGGAAAGTATCACCAAGTTTTACGGCGCCGCTATCCTGGTGAGCGAGCAGACATATACCGCAGTGCGGGACGATTTTGTCTGGCGCGAAGTGGATTACATGCAGGTGAAGGGCAAGCAGGAGCCGATACGGGTGTACGAGCCCTTGGCGCTTCGCGATGAAGCGAGTGAACACTTACTGCAGCAAGTGGAGCAGTACCGACTGGCGCGCACAGCCTATCTGGCAAGGCAGTGGGACGCCGCGCAGCAGTGGTTCTCGCAGCTAGTGGCGGACGGCGGACAGTTCAAGACGTTGAGTGAAATCTATCTACAGCGCATTCAGCACTATCGTACAGTTGTGCTGCCAGACGATTTGTGTGGCGTCTGGCAGCATGACAGCAAAAAACCGTTGCCCTGTTCCTGCTAGCACTGGTAGGGGTTGAGGCGACAGAAGCAGGCGGTGTCGTTGGGAGAGCAGCCACTGCCACCTGCTGGAATGCCTGGCACATCGCCATCGCCGTTAATATCCAGCGGTCTGTCATTGATGATATTGATGATGTCGGTGCCTACGGCCGTGTTGCCGGTGGTATCCCAGTCGGTGTTTTCAGGCAGGCTGGGCAGGATGCCGCGCAGGTAATCCAGCACATCAGCTGGCGGTGTGCCCGGCGGTGTCGGGCTGTTGCCGTGTGTCACGATGCTGCTGAGGCCGGGTTTGTTGAGCAGTACCTGGCCACCGGTTTTGGCAGTCAACACCACAACGCCATCGCGCAGTATCACGATGGTGCTGCCGTCATCGCGCACAAAGACATCAAAGACGGTGCCGCGAATGCCCAGGGTCGCGGTTGGCGTATTCATCGAGTAAGTGGATTTGTCGATCTGGCCGGAAATGGTGCGCAGCCCGCCTTTTACCAGTGACAGCACAGCTTGGTCTTTTTGATCCCCAGCAGCGTCATCGCTATAAGCGTTGACGACGAACTCGGCATTGGCGCCCAGTGCCACCATGGCGCCGTCCTTCATGCGCAGCTGCAGCTGACTTTCTTGTCCGGTGGTGATGCGGTCACCGACAAAAACTTCGGCGCGGCGATTCAAGGCGCGGGCGGCACCGCCGGTGCTTTGTGCATTAGCTGTACCGGATGCCAGCAATACGACTCCAGCGGGTGCAGTGGCGGCGTGAGCCACCAAGACGGCCAAACCAAGAATCACTGCAGGCAGGGCTGCCAGCAGTGGGTAACGGTGAAGCAGGGTTTTTACGGAACGGTTCATGGCGCTCTCCCTGAGTGTTAGAAGCTATAACGCAGGCCGGTTTGCAGGCGCGTGCGGTCATAAGAATAGTAGTCTATATCCGAGTCATCGGTGCTGTAGACCAGTTCGGTACGCAAACGTAGCGGTTTGCTCAGCTGCCAGTTCCACCCCAGTGTCAGCTGTTGAAACGTGCTGTCTTGGCGCTGATGGAAGTAGGGATCTTCACCGTGGTTGTGTGAATCCTGAAGGTAGGCGCGCGCAAACAATTGCTGGTTGATGGCGACATCGTAACTGATGTTGTAGAACAGTCCAGTGAAGTTGCGGGCGTTGTGACCGCCATCGCTGCGGCGGGCATTTTCATCGCCCACCATCAAACCGAAGCTTTGTGCGATCGCACCCTGTTGATATTGGAGCGCGGCACTGCCGATATATTGATTGACGTCGCGCAGCGAATCGTCGGGATACTTCAGGCGATTGATGAACAGGGCAGTAGATACGCTCCAGCCGCCGTAGTTGAAGTGCGTCCAGTCGCCGGACAAGCTGTAGTAGTTTTGATAATCCGAATCGCTCAGGCGGTAATCC
>CAZZNL010000215.1:0-3374 GCA_964655625.1 uncultured Pseudomonadales bacterium | reverse complement strand
GCTGCCACCAATGCCAACAATTGCGCCTCTTTCTTGATCAATTCTTTCTCTGACAATATTTCCAGCACACCGTCGGAGCACAACACCAGTGTAAAACGCTCCGGTAAGCGCACGGTAAAATTTCGGTACTGCGCTTCTTCCAGAATACCTATCGGCATCCCTTCTCCTTCCAGGTAGCGCACCCCTTCATCAGTAGCCAGAATGGGCATCGGCAAATGCCCTGCCACGCTATAAATCAGTGTATTGGTTTTCTGCTCCAAAATCCCCATGAACATCGTTACATGTTTGTCGATGCCCGCCGTCAATAACTCACTGTTGTAGTAATCCATAGCATCGGCCGGCGTGGGGAATGGCAAGGGATCGCCGCGCAAAATAGCATTGCGAACTTGGCGACTGATTTGTAGCGACAAGTGGCGCAACAATGCGGTGACAAACGCAGATGACACACCATGCCCAGAGACGTCGGCGATATAAAAGCCAAGGGTATCGTCATTGAAACGCACGTATTCCAGAAAATCGCCGGTCAAATAGAGTGAAGGAACCACGCAGTGAGAAAAAAGATAGGAATCTGCCTGTAAATCCTGCTGCGGAAACAACTTTTTCTGTAATTGCCTGCCCGCCTGTTGATCCCGCTCCAAATCGTGCAAATGCTTTTCTAACGCACTATTCGCCCGCTCCAACTGCTCGCGATAAAGTCGGTTTTGCTCCACCAGTTGCGCCCTGTGCAGACACTTGTTGATGGCCTGTTGTAAAACGCGGTAGTCCACGATGGGCTTGATAAGAAAATCCGCCGCGCCGTGGCGCAGTGCTTCCACCACATCTTGTACGCAACAAGCACCCGACACCACAATCACCGGCACAGGATTGGCAGATGCCTCTATTTTCTGCAACAGCGCCAACCCGTCCATACGCGGCATGCTGAGATCTGTGATGATGAGTGAGGGGGGCTGACACTCAAACACTTCCCACGCAGCTTGGCCATCAGCGACCTGCTCGACTGAGTAACTCTGCGATTCCAAGTACTCGGCCATACTGAATCGCGCCTGCGCGTCGTCATCGACCAACAACAATGTAACAGCAGAATGAGGAATGGGCGTATCAGGCATGGATGCCTTTCTCCAGCGCCGGAACCCGGCTTACGACTGGAGGCGAACACTACTCCCAACCCATTAGAGGTACAAGCTTGACGAAATGCGGGAACTGGAGTCTAAAACCCCATCATCAAAACCGCTCCACTAAGCATACGCAGGAGCAAAAAAAGACAATTGCCTACACCACTCCACTATAATTCCAGAAAGTCATTATCTAACAATATGTTACAAGGAAAACCTCATGCTATTTGCCAGAATCATTACAGGTATTACCGCACTGGTGTGGATGGGTTATGGCGCTTGGCTCACCATCGATCCTCACGGTCTTTCTTATATAGGCATGGAGTTCAGGCATTGGAGCGTGACCGTTGAGGTCATGGCCATGTACGGGTTGGCAGAGTTTGCTTTAGGTTTATTTGCCCTGCTAGGCACACTGAAACCGCGCCGCTATTTGCACGCCAATTTAATGCTGTGGTTTCTGATTTTTACCGGGCTGGCTGTGGGCAGGATAGTCGGTATTGCCGCTTGGAACGGCGATTACAGCTTCAGCGTAGGTGCGGGCGGTTTGCCCGCCGGCTACAACCCCGGTGCAGCCTATTTCTACGAAATCCCTTTCTCTGTGCTGTTTGGTATTGCCCTGTGGAAAACTCGACATGAAGCGTTCTGATTGAACGCCATTAACCGACTTTTTCTTCCGCCGTTAATTGCCGTGCTTCTTCTTCCAACATCACAGGAATGCCATCGCGCACGGGATACGCCAAACCACTGGCCTTGCAAATGAGCTCTTCATTTTTTTGATCGTAAACCAGCGGCGCTTTGCTCACTGGACACACCAGGATAGCCAACAATTTTTCGTCGATCATCACTCTATTCCTCATCGGTTGGATTCATCATAGCACAGCACACTACAACGACTCACTGGCCGCTAAAAACGCATTGTAATCTTCCGGCGTATTCAAATTGTTGAATGCCAAACCTGCATCGTCCCAAATCAGCGCATCGGCATCTACTGCCGCAAACCATTGCATCACTTTGCGACCACCCTCAGCCATATACGCTTCCAGCTGCGGCAGTAGATTGCGCTGCATGATGGTGTACAAGAGTTGATCCTGACCGTTCTTGCGCACATAAACCAACGGCACTTGTTGTTGGCGCGCATGCCACAACAAGCGCGCTGCGTAATTTTCCGGCAACACGGGGTTGTCGCAAGGCGCGAACAAGACCCAATCGCGCCGGGCATGACGCAACGCTGTGGCAATACCTTCTAACGGGCCGCACTCTGCATGGTCGTCCGGCAACACCTGCACCCCATAATCACTAAACTGTTGCGACTGTGTACCCGCCACAATCACCACTTCGCGCACTTGTTGCTGCAGCTGCATCAATAAATGCGCCATAAACGTGTTGCCGCGAAATAGTAGAGACGCTTTTGCTGTACCCATGCGCCGACTATGTCCGCCCGCGAGGATTGCCGCTTCCACATCAGGAACGATTAAAGGAACACGCATACAAAGAAAGACTCAGTGGAACTGCCGGAGAAAATCCAACACTGCCGATGAAAAAATATCATTTTGGTCACCAGCCACCATATGCCCTGCATCCTGAATATCGACATAACCTGCGTGTGGCACCATTTGCAAAAATGCCTGTGCCGATTCCGGGCTAACCAAATCACTCACGCGACCACGCACTAACAGCGTGGGAATTTTCAAAGCTCGCGCTGCCACCTCCAAAAAATCTACACGGATGATGGAACCGTCTTCTGGACGTCTCTCCTTGCGATCGATAAACGCAGGATCCCAGTGCCAGCGATAGCGACCATCGTCACATAAACGCAAATTTTTTCGCAAACCCTCAGTATTGCTACTGCGCTTGCGGTGCGAGGTATAACTCGCGACAAAATCTGCTGCCTCGTCCAATGTTGCAAAGCCCTGCACCGCACGCTCCAGCATAAAATCCCGAATGCGCGATAAACCGTCCGCCTCTAAATGCGGTGTTACATCCACCAACACCAATGCACGCAGCAACTGATGATCGGTGATGTGTTGCGCCGTTAGGGAAGAAATGCCACCCAACGAAGCCCCCACTGCAATGGGGCGCTGCGCAAAACTGCCAGCCACATCCACAATGTCTTGTGCGTAAGTCAAAAAATCGTAGTCTTTGTCTTTGGCCCAATCGCTGTCACCGTGACCACGCAAGTCCAGGGCTACGGCATAAAATCCCTGCTCGGCGATTTGCTGCGCGGTTTTTCCCCAAGCATGACGCGTTTGACCACCACCATGG
>CAZZNL010000214.1:0-3389 GCA_964655625.1 uncultured Pseudomonadales bacterium | reverse complement strand
GGCATCGCCCGTGCCGTCGCTGTCGGTGTCCGTTTGTGATGCGTTAGAAACTGTTGGGCAGTTGTCGGAGCCGTTAGCGATACCGTCACCATCTGTATCCGTATCGCAGGCATCACCGATGCCATCCAGGTCAGTGTCTTCCTGTAATGGATTCGCGATCAACGGACAGTTGTCGGTAGCGTTATCTACACCGTCGCCATCCGTGTCGCCATTCGGCGTGCTGTCACACGCATCGCCGATACCATCCAGATCAGTATCTTCCTGTAATGGGTTCGCGATGAGCGGACAGTTATCGCTCGCATCAGCGATACCATCACTGTCCGTATCGGGCGTCAACGTACCTGTCAGGAAAACGCCTTGATCGGTTGCTTCAGCCGGATCACAGTCAATGGATGAACCCTGATCTGCCAAACCACCTACCCAACACACAGAATCATTAGCGACAAGACCGCCCCGAATATAAGTATCAATGTCATAAGAAATCGTGAACTGTAAAGTAGCAGGGCCATTACCGGTAACAACAGCGCTATTGTTCTGGTTGATTTGTGTAGTGACAGAAGTGTTAAGCACACCGGTTGTTGGCAGCGCCAGACTTCCACTATCAAGCGTATCGCCAGACAGTGAAGTGGTAACTGCTTTAGCTTCGATTCGCCTGTAGTTGCCGCCATTATCGACAGCCTGAATAATTCCCTTACGCAGAATGCCGAGATCAAGTTTCCAGTTGCCCGAACCGGTGATATTCACAGTCACCAGATAACTGGGCCGATAGTAAAGATTGATGTTGATAGACACTTGTGACTTGGAGCGCAACTGGTTCGCGTATCGGGAGGTAAACGTGGTGCCGGTAAAATTACTGGATACACTTGAATTCCATTCGCTCCTGCCATTGGGAATGCTGACAGTAGAATCATCTTTCCATGCGATACCAGGGCAAGCGCCCGCTGCCGGACAATCGGGCTCTGGCGCAATGTTATCGCCCCACGTACCCGCTGTATTGTTTGAAATAGTGAGGCCGGTTATTGCGGGAGCGGCACTGGCTAGCGGGCTGAACGCCAGCGCCGCCAACAGCGAGAGACCTAACAACCAACGAGACAGATGGGAAAAACGGATAGCGCGACGAAATAACATACAACCACCCTCGAATAATTTGTGAATTACATCACAACTGTCTCACGAATGCTCTGTAAAAGTCAACCAATAATATTACTTATCAATAACGATACTTTTCGTATCTTTTTGCTACTGCACCAAAGCCGATTGCAGCGCCTGCCGCAGGCTTTTGCCGCTCAATGGCTTAAAGAGCACGCGCTGGATGGCTGCGTTTTCCGACAAGATTTTGCTGGGCGCTTTGCTGACACCTGTGAGCATAATCGTCAGCAGCTTGTCGTTATTGATTTTCTGATCGTCGCGAATATGTGCCGCCAGCTCCAAACCATCCATCCCCGGCATTTCATAATCAATCAGCACAATATCAAACGGCTCATCGACCGTGGTGGACGAACGCAAAATCGCCAGCGCTTCTTTTCCGCCGTAAGCTGATTGCACTTTCATGCCCCATTGCGTGGCCTGCTGTTCAATGATCGAACAGCAAGTGGCGTTGTCATCGACAATCAACAAATGCAAACCGTACAACAGGGCACCGTCTTCCTGTGTTTGCATCTGGTTGTAATACGCTTCCAACGGCAAACGGAATTGAATATTCACGCCGCCATCAATAAAAGTCTGCAACGCCAGTGCGCCATTCATCAACTGAATATACTGCTCAGAAATGGTCAGATTAAGATGGTCACTGGAGCCCATTTCGCGCTCACTGAGCGGCATATTGCGATCAGTGAGCGTGTTCTGCCCAGAGCGAATACTGAACTCAACGTGCTGACTGTCTACTGCCTTGACACCCAATACCACTTCACCCTGTTCAACATGCCGCAATGCAAACTGCAATAAATTGACAAGCACATGTTGCAGCTTTTCCTGATCACCTTTTACAAAACCGATGGCATCGCCGTCCAGATGATAGATCAGCTCAATATTGTTGAACTCCGCTCGACCTCGACAACTTTCAATGCACGATTCAATCACAGGCGTCAATTCAAAAGGTGCCACATGCAACTCAATACTGCCGCGCTCAATTGCTGACAAGTCTGACAATTTATTCGTGACATCCAACAAGGCTTGCCCGGAACGGTGAATGGTTTTCAACTGATTGCGTTGCTGATCCGTGATATTGCCGATCAACAGCAAATCCGTCATTCCCAGCACACCGCTGATTGGTGTGCGCAACTCATGGCAAATATCAGCGAGATTGACCAATGAACGTATGTTTGCATCACGCTCTACTGCTTCGTCTTCATGATGGAGCTGTATGCGCTGCATTTGAAGATAATGCCGCGACATGGCCACTGCCATCACCACCGCTTCGACAATAACAGCAATCGCAACGCCCCACGCTGCAAATGCCCCCTGCGGCAAGTAGCCATTCACGTTGAAAATAGCCACCAACACCACACCGACGGTAATAGATCGCACAACAATGAAATAGCGCGCCAACACATGATCTTCCATGTTGGCATGTAGAGCCACGGCAAATACAAAAATCGCATTGATGGATGCCAACCAGGAAATAATCATGGCGCTTATCTGTGGCGCAAGCCACCAAGTGGCTATTGCACCCACAACTGCGAGCACAGCAATCGCATTTAACACTTGATGTTGCCAGTGTACGCGCTGACGCGTATCCAGTAATTGCTGGATGAATAACGAACTGAACAACAGCGCCAAATAAATTGGCGTCATCAATTGGTGATCTAGCAACGTTTCACTGCTGTTAAAATAGGGAAGCAAATATCCACCCCAAGCCAGCTGCACAGCGGTTACTGATAACAAAAATAATCCATTCCATAAAAAAGTTTGGTATCGGAATGCCAAAAACAAACCTAAATACACAAACGCCATCAACAGCAAACTGCCCAGCAAGAATCCCTGCCATCGCGCATGTGTATTGGCTGTACTCAGATATTCCTGTGGGGTGCTGAGCGACAGTTGCAGATTAATCGCTTTATCAGATTCCGCGCGCACAAAATAGGTATACGCGGTATGTGCACCAATTTTTAACTCGAACAGATTCAGGGGATCACTGTAGCGGCGATCGCTATACGGTGTAGCGGACCCCAATTTGATATGACTATGTAAATTACCGGACTGCGGATCGACCGCGTACAAGTCGACAAAATCAATGTCTGCCGGCGCGGCTTCCAGGATAAAAGTCATCTCCTCGTCGCGCTGGTTTTCCACCGTAAATCGCACCCAGTATGCCGAGGCGGAATAACCAAAAAACAACTCTGTCATGGAAGCGGGCGCAAACTGGAACGCGTAGCGCTCCGACACCACTT
>CAZZNL010000213.1:0-3420 GCA_964655625.1 uncultured Pseudomonadales bacterium | reverse complement strand
GATCAATACGCCACGTTTTCAAGGGAGAAAGCAAACCAGCCCCTGCCAATAACAACACAGCCAACAGCAGCAAGCGCACTCCAAAAGGGACACGCGCAAGGCAGTGGCGCATCATGTTTTTTCTCATTGTCATCTTCATCACGCCCCGCACTTCACTCTGCTTTCTTCTGCTCGACAAGCACTGCATTAGCCATCAACCAGCACACAATAAACAACAGGTAAAACGCTATATCCGAGAAATCCAGCACGCCGCGTGAAATCGCATCGAAGTGCGTCAACAGGCTCAGTTGTGCCACCACGTCAATCAACATTTGCGGCAATACTCCCTGCAGGTTATTTAATAACTGCGGCAGCCCCAGCAATACAAAAACAAAGCAACTCACCGCTGTTAATACAAACACGATGACTTGGCTCTTGCTGGCCGCCGACAGGCAACAACCCACCGCCAGAAAAGCCCCCGCCATCAACCAACTGCCCAGATAAGCCGCAAAAATGGCGCCATTATCAGGTGACCCCAAGTAATTGACCGTCAACCACAAAGGCAACGTCAATAACAATGCCAGCGCTACAAACAACCATCCAGCAACAAATTTTGCTGCCACAATCGCGCGCAGCGACACCGGCAAAGTCAGCAATAACTCAATAGAACCCGTCTTGCGCTCTTCCGCCCATAAGCGCATGGATATTGCAGGAATCAAAAACAGATACAGCCAAGGCAAATAGGCAAAGAACACAGAAAGATCGGCCTGATTGCGCTGGTAAAAATTGCCAAAATCAAAGGTGACAAATCCGCACAACATTAAAAACACCACCAAGAACACATAGGCCAGCGGTGTAGAAAAATATGATTTCCATTCGCGCAGGGCGACAACCCAAAAGCCAGACATCAAACACCTCCCGTCAATTGACGAAACACATCGTCTAGGCGCCCAGAAGGAGAGCGCGCAGCAAGAGCTGCCGGCGTGTCATCAACCAATAATTTTCCTTGGGCAATAATCATGGCGCGCGTACATACCGCAGACACTTCTTCAAGTATGTGCGTGGAGACAATCACCAGTTTTTCTTGCGACAGGTTCTGTATCAACTCCCGCATCTGGTATTTCTGATTGGGATCCAACCCGTCTGTAGGTTCATCCAGAATCAGCACGCGCGGATCGTGCAAAATGGCTTGTGCAATACCAACGCGGCGGCGATACCCTTTCGACAAAGTGTCAATCACCTGCCCTGTTACCTCTTGCAATGCCGCTTTCTGCATCGCACTATCTACCGCCACTGTTTTAGCTGCGCCACGCAAACCGCGCACATCGGCAATAAACTGTAAAAAACCTCGCACAGTCATCTCGCCGTAACTGGGTGCGCCCTCTGGCAAATAACCGATCAATTGTTTAGCTGGCATGGGATCGCGCCACATGTCATGACCAAACACATGCACACGCCCACTGCTCGGGCGTAAAAAGCCACTGATCATTTTCATCGTCGTGGATTTTCCAGCACCATTAGGGCCGAGAAAGCCAAGAATCTCACCTGGACTCACTTGAAAACTGAGGTTATCTACCGCCGTGAACGCACCAAAATGCCGCGTCAGGTTTTCAATCTGAATCATGTCGTTTCAGCCTTGTTTTTTAAATGTTTTGCTTTTTTAGATTGCGCAAGGGATTGGCATACATGCGCAGCCAATACGGCTTGTAATCATCGGGACATGCCGCCAAACGCTGATTGAACAAAACAGCTTCCTGCTGCACTTGCTCCTTGTCAAAGGCCTGTGCAGGAAACCCACACATACCCTCTACCGACCAACCCAATGCTTCCGCCGCCAGATAGTTGGACGGGAAACATACATAATTACTCAACACTTGCCGATCTATTTCTGCAGCAACAGCCTCTGTTGTATCAAACTCACCCTGCAACACATCACCAAAACTGATATGTACACGCCCTTTATGACCTGCAATTCCGGCCGCGATACTCTGCACATCTTCATGCGTATCTTTCTGATAACTGCCGTGCGCTTCTTTTTCATACAACTCTCGCGACTTTGCCACATCACAAGGATCCCACTCGTAGGAGATAGACACCGGCACTATATTTAATGAGCGAACAAAATCACTCAGCGCTTGATCTTTAGGCTTGCTCATGGCGAACATTTTTATGATGGCCTCTTCCGTGGCATCACAACCATCTTTGGCACGCCCTTCACGCTGCGCAATCCAGATTGATGACTTTTCCTCAACGATCGAGTGATGAATATACGCAGACAATAACTTTAACGCCGCATAAATCTTTTTCGGCGCAGTCTCACCGCGCTGCACCAAAAAGCTCTTGTTCAATCGCATCAAATCAGAAACAAAAGGCTTACTCAGCAGATTGTCACCAATGGCAATACGCACAGTATCCATACCATTATTCCACAGCACCCAATTGACAAACGCAGGGTCCATAGCGATATCGCGGTGATTACTAATTAGCAGATAGGCCTTGCCGCGCTCCAACTTATCGAGACCAGACACCGACAAACTGCTCGTGGTATCGACAATCATGTGCCGCATATACCCTTCGATAACCGCCTGAAAACTTCTGACATCCGTTACCGAACGGGTTTGGCGATACAACATACTGCGAATGAGCGGCGCAACAAAGCGCACTGCCCAAGCAGGCAACCAGGCAAAGCGAAATCGCGTCAATGCGGCTATAAATTCACTGTCTGCCAGCACCCTTTCGAGCACTTCTGGCACTTCTTGATCACGAAACGGGCGAATACTATCAAAACGAGAAACGGAATCAGACATCAACAATCCTTACACAAACTATCGACCAGCTCCTTGAACGTTTCACGGTTTTTCTGATTCAAGGTCATCAAAATCTGATGCGCTTGTAAAACCTTTTCTCGCGCTGCCTTTTCATCGAGCGTAGCTGTTTCCAACTCTTGCTCTGCCACAGCACAAACTTCACGGGAACGCTGGATATCAAAAATCTGCTCAAAGCCCATACTGCACAACAAGCGGACAATACTGTCATTGTCTGTCACTACCAGCGGGCGCACCTGCAACTGTTTGCGCACAAACAGCGCCATCTTCGCCAACATCCCCAGAGTGGTACTATCCAACCCTTCGGCCTCGGTCAGATCGACTATCACCGACTGGCACGACACACAGGAAAACATCTTTTCAACAAACTGGTCTATCGACATGGACACGGTGAGACGAACATCGCCCACCAACTTCAAAACATAAGCGCCATTGTGTTCAGCAACTAAAGCACGCCCTTCCATCTCACCCTCGCACAACAAGGACTATCATGCTGGCTAGCGGCGCATTCATGCGGACTTCACCAACGTCATAATGGCGATGTCGTCCGGGGCATCGCTGATGGTATCCAGATGCAATTGTTGTTCGATGCCATGCTGTGTGCGATCACTCGCTG
>CAZZNL010000212.1:0-3421 GCA_964655625.1 uncultured Pseudomonadales bacterium | reverse complement strand
GCTGGACTGCGCGCCGCGCCAACAGCCCCCGTGCTGCTGCAACGACCGCTCGGCAATAGCGTCGAAGCCATTCCCTACAAACCCTTGGCTGAGATTGCAGCTTCAGCACCGCCAGCAGAACGCCTGCTGCACAGCATCGAGCTGGCGGTGCAGCAAGTCTTGGATGCCAGCGGGCTGACAGCGGCTGAACAACAAAATATGGCGCTGTTTGTCGGCTCTTCCTCCTTCGATATTGCCGTATCTGAACACCAGTACCAGCAGGCGCAGCAGGTGCGCGGCGCAGCTATCCCACTGGGCGGCTCGTCGTCGTTTGGCAATCTGGCCGATACCATCCGCCAGCGTTACACCCTGCGCGGCCCGGAGTTCAGTTTCAATACCGCCTGCACCAGCAGCGCCAACGCGCTGTGGTATGCCTCAAAACTGATTCGCAGCGGCCAAGTGCGACACGCGCTGGTGCTCGGCGTCGAGCTGGCCAATGACATGACCGCCTTCGGCTTTCACGGCTTGGGACTACTGACACACTCGGTGATGAAACCCTTCGACCGCGAGCGCGACGGCCTGGTCTTGGGCGAAGCGGTGAGTGCCCTGCTGCTCGGCCCCGGCAATAATGATGACTTCCGGCTACTGGGCGGTGCGAATTTGTGTGACACCTACAGCATGTCTGCCGCCAATGCCGACGGCTCCACCGTGGCAGCGGTGATCCAACAGGCACTGACAGCGGCGCAACTGACGCCAGCGGAAATTGCTTGCATCAAGGCGCACGGCACGGCCAGCCTGCTCAATGACGAAGCCGAAGCAGCAGGTTTACTGCGTGTGTTTGATAACCCGCTGCCTCCCGTGTGTGTATTGAAACCGTTTCTCGGCCACACCCTCGGGGCCTGTGGTCTCACAGAGCTGATCTTGATGTGGCAGGCTCTGACCGCCAGCACGCCGTTTCTACCCTGCACACCAGACATAGGTGCGAATGTCGATGAATTGGGTGTGATGCTGACACAAACGCCACAAACACCACCTACGGGAGCGTGCTTACTCAATTATTTTGGTTTCGGCGGCAATAACTCCGCACTGATTATCGGCACGGGAGCGCAATGCCGATGAAAATTCTTGCCCACGGTCACTACAGCGCCACCGTCAACGATGCGGTTCCACCACTCAAACAACTGGTCAAAGACACCACCGGCGATGCGGTGCGCCGTGTGGGGCGTTTCATTCAGCTGGCCTTGATCGGCGCAGGGCGCTGCGCGCAAGGGCGAAGCCTACCCGCTGACACGGCCATTTACCTCACCTCCGGTCGCGGCGATTTAGAGGTGACGCTGGACGTATTGGTGCAAATGATCGAACACGGGTTGCCGCCCAAGCCGCTGAGTTTTATCAACACCGTCAGCAACTCCGCTTGTTTTTACATCGCCAAGCAATTCCAGCTGCACGGCCGCAGCCAATGCGTCACCCGCCGCTACGCGCCGCTGGAAAGTGCGCTGCAACTGGCTCAACTGGATCTGGCTGAACAGGCAGTCAGCACCGCGCTGGTAGGCTCGGTCGATATTTGCACCGAACCACTCAACGATCACCGCCAGCGTTTGACACTCGACAGCGACACGCCCATCGGCGAGGGCAGCCACTGGTTTTTGCTGGCACACGCACACGCGCCGGAAACCGCACTCGCGACAATTGATCATGTGGTGCAACTGAACAGTCGCGCGCAACTGCAAACCTGGTTGATTGAACACACTCGCCACCCTCGCAACTGCACACTGGCACTCGGCCAGCATGTCGACAACGCAACGCGTCACTGGCTACACACACTGTTGCCACAATACGCTGCGTTGCCACAGTGCACTGCATTCGAGACTGACGATCTTCCTTGGTACGATAGCCATTGCGGCCACACGCTGGGCACGTTTCTGCAGCGAACTGATGGACCATCCAGTGGAATACAGACTTTGTTGCACATCGATAGCGACGCAGATGAGCGTTTTAACTTATTACAGGTTTCACGGTGAAATAATGCAACGCCATATCCTTCATATTCTTTACACTCTGCTGGCACTCACCGCACTGAACGGTTGTGCCAACCTGCAACCCGTGCCCGACAATATTGTCGACATAGCGCGCAACGTCGAGATGACACTGCAACTGCCTGAAAAAAACATCAGCAGCATGCAACAAGTGATTGGCGGTTATCACGGCAATACTCACACCATCAATATCCATGTGGACGCAACGCCTACCGCATTGATACTGGTGGGGCTCGTGCCAACTGGCACGCAGTTATTCAATATTCGGTTTGATGGAAAAACCCTGACCCACTGGGTGTCTCCACTGTTCAACGCGCCGTTTGATGCACGCTATGTGCTGGCTGATTACGAAATTGCCAACCTGTCTGTCGCGCAACTGCAAGCAGCCCTGCCCGCAGATATTCGAGTGCTAGAACAGCAACAACAAAATAAAACCGTGCGCGAACTGCAAAGATCGAACGGAGAAACTTTTATTCATGTTGAGTATCAACACGCACGCACCACCTACTGCCACCGAGAGCGCGACTACTGCTTGCACATTACAGCACTAGGTAACTGATATGCGCGACTTACTGCTGCCCGTCGCCTGCATCACCGATATCCAAATTCCATTTCAGGATGTCGATGCCATGGAAGTGGTATGGCACGGCAACTATCCGCGCTATCTAGAAATCGCGCGCTGTGATTTGCTGGATCGTATCGAATACGACTACCCGCGCATGCGCAACTCTGGCTATATGTGGCCCATCATCGATATGCGCATCAAATACATCAAACCGCTGCGTTTCAAACAGATCATTCGCATACACAGCGAGATTGTGGAATATGAAAACCGCCTAAAAATCGCCTTTCTGATTACCGATGCCGCCACAGGTGAAAAACTCTGCAAAGCACACACCATACAAGTCGCCGTTGATATGCAAACGCGGGAGATGTATTTTGCTTCGCCAGCAATCCTGCGGGAAAAACTGGTCGCGCATCAACAGAAGCAAAAAAGCCTGAATCAAACACCCACACCCAATGCTCCCTCTGGTCATAGCTGCGCATGAAGATTGTCGTTTCATTTTTGATTGCAATTGCCACAGGGTTTGGCCTCATGCAACACAGCGTGGCCGATGATCTGGCATTGCGTCAAAGCGTTCTCCAACACCTCGCTCAACAGACGCAGCGCCAATTTCATTTTGTGCAAGAAAAGCATATCGCCGTGCTTAAAAAACCGCTGACATCAGAAGGTGAACTGACACTCGACAACAACACCGTGATTTGGGATATCCGCAAACCGTTTGTCACTTTGTACACCCTAACGCCAGATGCGATTCGTGAAAAAACCGCACAGGGTGAACAAATCATCCCGATCGGCCAAAATCCATTGGCGGCTGCACTGACGCAGGCGATGACAGCCACAC
>CAZZNL010000211.1:0-3421 GCA_964655625.1 uncultured Pseudomonadales bacterium | reverse complement strand
GGAGTGCTGTGTGTGACGCAGGTTGATCTGTTTGGCAGTGCAGCATCGGACGGTGATGTGCGCGATCAATATCTGTCACTGCAACAGCAACTGCATCAACACAATCACAACTATTATGTGCTCGATGCGCCGACTGTGCCGGATGCCGAGTACGATCGTTTGTTGCAGCAATTGCAGAAAATTGAAGCGGCACATCCTGATTGGGTAACGGCAGATTCGCCGAGCCAACGTGTGGGTGCTGCGCCATTGGCACAATTTGTCAGCGTGCAGCACGAAGTGCCGATGTTGTCGCTGGACAATGCATTTTCTGATGAAGATTTGGCGGCGTTTGATCGGCGCGTGCGCGAGCGTTTGAAAACAGAGGCGCTGGTTGAATACTGCTGTGAACCGAAGCTGGACGGCTTGGCGGTTTCGCTGTTGTATCGCAACGGCGTTTTTGTGCGCGGTGCTACACGCGGTGATGGCAGTAGCGGCGAAGACATCACCGCTAATTTGCGCACGATTGGTGCCATTCCCCTGAAGTTGCACGATGTGAATCTGCATCACGCAGCAGTGCCGAGCGTATTGGAAGTGCGCGGCGAAGTGTTTATGTCGCAAGCCGGTTTTGATCAATTGAATGCGGCAGCGGCAGCAGCAGGGGAAAAAACATTTGTGAATCCGCGCAATGCTGCCGCAGGCAGTTTGCGGCAACTGGATTCACGCATCACCGCCAAAAGACCGCTGCGTTTTTATGCTTACGGTGTGGGCTTGATAGAAGGTGGTGTGCTGCCAGAGCAGCATGCTGCGGTATTGCAGTGTTTGGCGGGCTGGGGTTTTCCCGTCAACGCAGAAATTGTTGTGGCATCCGGTTTGTCTGCTTGCGTGGATTATTACAACGCGATGGCTGCGAAGCGCAGCCAACTCGGTTATGACATCGACGGCATTGTCTACAAGGTCAATGCGCTGGCATTACAGCGCGAGCTCGGTTTTGTATCGCGCGCACCGCGTTGGGCGGTGGCGAGAAAATTTCCGGCGCAAGAAGAAATGACGCGCGTGCTCGATGTGGAGTTTCAAGTGGGACGCACCGGTGCGGTAACGCCCGTGGCGCGTTTGGAGCCAGTATTCGTGGGCGGCGTGACAGTGAGTAACGCCACGCTGCATAACATGGATGAAATTGCGCGCTTGGATTTGCACATAGGCGATACGGTGATTGTGCGCCGCGCCGGTGATGTGATTCCTCAAGTGGCGCAAGTTGTGCTTGAGCGGCGGTCTGTAGAGGCGCGCAAAGTGGCGTTGCCTGCAAACTGTCCAGTGTGCGGATCACCCGTGGAAAAAAGCGCAAATGAAGCGGTGGCGCGCTGTAGCGGCGGCTTGGTGTGTGCTGCACAGCGCAAAGAGGCGATCAAACATTTTGCCCAGCGCCGTGCGATGGATGTCGACGGTTTGGGTGACAAACTGGTGGAGCAGTTGGTGGACGGTGGTTTGGTGCACTCACCGGCAGATCTCTACGCATTGCAGGTACCTGTTCTCGCCGGCCTGGAGCGCATGGGCGAGAAATCGGCGGTCAATTTGTGTGCGGCGATTGCTGCCTCACGCGTTACCACACTGCCACGCTTTTTGTACGCACTGGGCATTCGGGAAGTCGGGGAGGCCACGGCACAGGCGCTCGCGCGGCATTTCGGCACGCTGGAGGCACTGGCCGCCGCCGATGTGGATGCTTTGCAGCAGGTGCCGGATGTCGGTCCTGTGGTGGCGCATTATGTGGCAGATTTTTTTGCTGATGCGCGCAATGTCGCGGTGATTGCCGCATTGCGTGCAGCGGGTGTGCAGTGGCCGCAGGCGCAAGCTGCTGCCGCGAGTACGCAACCGCTGGCGGGAAAAACCTTCGTGTTGACAGGCACGCTGGCGACCTTGGATCGCCATAGCGCCAAAGACCGTTTGCAGGCGCTGGGCGCGAAAGTGGCGGGTTCGGTATCGGCCAAAACTGATGCTGTGATAGCGGGAGCGGATGCAGGCTCCAAACTGGCCAAGGCCGAACAGCTGGGTGTGCCGGTGTGGGATGAGGCGCAACTGCTGGCATTGCTGGAGCAGTCACCAAGCTGATGCCGCGCGAACAGGCACGGCTGCAGGGCTTTTTTGTTATGCTGGCCGCCATTGACAACATTAATCGACGGACACTGCATTGCTCTCTAAAATATTTTCTCGCTTAACTTCCCGCAGCAAGACTGATTCCTCTTCTCCCGTGGATACACATGCAGCGCGCACAGCGCAGCATACTGATCACCCTGAGGGCAAAAAATCTTCACGTCAGCGTCGCAAAAAGAATGCCGCTGCACATAACAAACAGCAAGGTCGAGACAAAGCGGTTGCACCATCTGCACCGGCATGGGATGTGAGCCAGTTTGTGGTGGAGCCAGCAGAAGGCAAAACACGCTTTCACGATTTTGATCTGCCTGCTTCGCTGATGCACGCGATTGCCGATCTGGGTTTCAGTTATTGTTCGCCGATACAGGCGCAATCACTGCCTTACACGCTGCGCGGTGGTGATGTGGTGGGCAAGGCGCAGACGGGTACGGGAAAGACGGCCGCATTTCTGATCACGGTTATTCATGATCTATTAAAAAATCCGCTGACACACGAGCGCTATGCCGGTGAAACGCGAGCGATTGTATTGGCGCCGACACGCGAGCTGGCCATACAGATTGGTAAAGATGCCGAAGCGTTGTGTAAATACTGCGGTTTGTCGGTGCAGGTGCTGGTTGGCGGTATGGATTATCAAAAACAAAAATTGCATTTGCACAGCAAGTTTGTCGATATTCTGGTGGCGACGCCGGGTCGTTTGATCGACTTCATGGAAAGTCGCGATGTGTATCTGGATGAAGTGGAATGTCTGGTGATCGACGAAGCCGATCGCATGTTGGACATGGGTTTTATCCCGCAAGTGAAACGCATTGTGCGGGCGACACCGCCGAAGGAAAATCGCCAGACGCTGTTATTTAGCGCAACCTTCAATCAGGATGTGCTCAATTTGGCATCGCAGTGGACGTGCAGTCCTGTGCATATCGAAATTCAGCCTGAGCGCGCTGCTACCGACAATGTCGAGCAGCGTGTTTATATGGTGAGCAGCGATGAAAAATTCACCGTGTTGATGAATTTGCTGCAGCAGGAAGAAGTGCAGAGTTTGATTGTGTTTGCCAATCGACGCGATATTTGTCGCGACCTGTTCGAGCGTTTGCGTGCCTGTCGTGTTTCTTGTGGCATTTTGAGCGGCGAGATCGACCAGAGTAAACGTATTCGCACCTTGGAGCATTTTCGCAGTGGCCAGACGCGTGTTTTGGTGGCGACAGATGTGGCCGGGCGCGGTATCCATGTCGATGGCATCAGTCATGTGGTGAATTACACGCTGCCAGAAGTGGCCGACGATTATGTGCATCGCATTGGG
>CAZZNL010000210.1:0-3495 GCA_964655625.1 uncultured Pseudomonadales bacterium | reverse complement strand
GGGTAATGCCGCCCGCTTCACCCGCAGCAACTTTCGCTTTACGAATGTAGTCCAGCAGCGATGTCTTGCCGTGGTCAACGTGCCCCATTACCGTAACAACCGGCGCACGATGTATCGCAGTGCCTTCATCTGCCGAGAACAAGGCTTCCAAATCTTCTTCTATCGCATTCTCAGAAACAGCAACCGCCGTGTGACCAAACTCATCAACAATCAACGTAGCGGTATCACGGTCAACACTTTGGCTGACTGTAGCCATAACGCCGAGTTTCATCAGCGCTTTCACCACTTCAACACCTTTCACGTTCATTTTCTGCGCTAAATCACCCACCTGAATTTCTTCAGGCAGCGCTATCTGCAATACCTGTTTCTCGGTAGGGCGCTGGAAGGTGTGTTTATTACTCACTTTCACCTTGTGTTTACCCGCACCGCGTGAGAATGGACGAAAATCCATATCTTCGCTGTGACGCTCGACGTCTTCTTCGTCAATAATTTCAAACACGTCATTGCGATTAGGCTTGGCGCGGGCGACTTTATCGCGCGTTTTGACCGCACCTTTTTTCTTGACCTTATCGTCTTCCTCATCCTGCTTCGTGCGTTTTTTCACGACACCAGCACGACCAGCGGCAGGCTCATCAGCAACAACTGCAGTTTCTGTAGGTGCATGCGTTTTGTTTTGACGCTCAGCTTCCAGCGCCTTCTTCTTGCGTGCCAACTCTAACCGCTCCGCTTCTTCTGCAGCGCGACGAGCCAGAATGGCTGACTGACGGCGCTGTTCAGCATCATCCAAAGCGGATCGACCCAAAATCTTTCCTGTCAATTTTGAAGTAGTGCGAGCAGGCTCTGTCGTCACCGGCTCTGCATCTACCTGCTCTGCAGCAGCATCAACTGTTGGTTGCGCTTCAGTTGCCGCTTGTTCCACAGGTTGCTCAACAATAATTTCTTGTTCAACCACAGCAACACTATCAGTGACCGGCTCTTCTGCAACGGAACTTTCTGTCACTACCGCTTCTTGAGCAGCAGCCTCTGCAAGCACATTAGCCGCAACATCTTCCTCAGGCTGCTGCATCACTACCGGTTCATCAGCAGTCGCTACATCCGCCTCATCGCGCTTGACATAAGTGCGTTTCTTCCGCACTTCCACGCTCACGGTTTTTTTCGCGGCACCGGTTCCGGTCTTCAGCGTACTGATCGTCTTGCGCTTTAAGGTGATCTTTTTCGGCGCAGCATCCGTCTCAACACCATGAGACTCTCTCAAAAAACGCAATAGCACTTCTTTTTGCTCTTCAGACACTGAATCCGCTGGCTTGCGCTGCGGCAAGCCAGCATCCTCCATCTGTTTCAACAAACGATCTACGGGGATACCGATACTTTCTGCCAACTGACTGACAACATCATTACTCATGCAGTGTTCCTCTTCGTGGTGCAGATTGACCGACCAACACCATCAAGCAAACCACGGCGCGCGCGCCGTCATAATCAAGCTGGCAATTTTTTCTTCACCCAATTCAGGTGCCACTTCCAACACATCATCAACAGCCTGCTCTGCCAAATCTTCCATCGTGCAGATACCCGCTGCGGCCAACTTGTACGCCAAAGATTCATCCATACCATCCATGCTCAATAAATCAGCAGCAGGTTGACCGCCCGCGCGCTCCTCAGAAGCCAGCGCACGCGTCAACAGTGCGTCTTTGGCACGGGTACGCAATTCAATAGCGATCTCTTCATCAAAGCCTTCGATAGACATCATTTCATCCAGCGGCACGTAAGCCACCTCCTCCAATGAGGTAAAGCCTTCTTCAATCAATACGGATGCAACATCTTCATCTACATCCAGCGCTTCCATAAATAATTCCAGCACCGAACCGGCTTCTTGCTGTTGTCTCGCTTCTGCCTCTTCCACGCTCATGACGTTGATAGCCCAACCAGTCAACTGCGTGGCCAGTTTTACATTTTGTCCACCGCGACCAATGGCCTGTGCCAGGTTCTCTTCCGCAACAGCAACATCCATGGTGCGCGTATCTTCATCCATCACGATAGATTCCACTTCAGCAGGTGCCATTGCGTTGATTACCAACTGCGCCGGATTGTCGTTCCATAACACGATATCAATGCGCTCATTATCCAGCTCACCAGATACAGCCTGTACGCGAGAACCGCGAATACCCACACAAGCACCGACAGGATCAATACGGCCATCGTTAGTTTTTACTGCAATTTTGGCGCGCGAACCGGGATCGCGAGCGGCAGCGCGAATCTCAATCACTTGCTCCGAAATTTCAGGCACTTCTATCTTGAACAACTCCACCAACATTTCATTGCAGCTGCGTGAAAGAATCAGTTGTGGGCCGCGCTGATCTTGACGAATTTCCAGCAACACTGCGCGCACGCGATCATTCATGCGAAACAATTCGCGTCCAATCAGATTTTCGCGCGGCAGCACAGCTTCAGCATTACCACCCAAATCAACAATAATATTGTCGCGCGTCACTTTCTTGACCATGCCATTGATCAGCTCACCAATACGGTGACGATACATTTCCACCACTTGCGCGCGCTCTGCTTCGCGCACTTTCTGCACGATGACTTGCTTTGCCGTCTGCGCGGCAATACGGCCAAACGCTACGTTTTCGACCTCCTCTTCATAAACATCGCCAGCTTTCAGCGCCGGGTTTTTCTCATGCGCTTCTTGCAGAGTAAATTGCGTACCCAGTTCTGCCAGCACATCATCAGGCATGACTGTCCAACGACGCACCGTTGTGTATTCGCCGTTCTGACGATTAATCGTCACCACTATGTCGGAGTTTTCGTCGTAGCGCTTCTTGGTCGCTGTGGCCAGCGCCTGTTCCAGCGCCTGAAAAATCATTTCCTTGTCCACTCCACGCTCGTGAGACACCGCATCCGCCACTTGAAGAATTTCTTTGCTCATGGTGCAACCTCCTAGACTCCAATCTTTTCCAGTATCAATGTTGTCTTACTTAATCTGTCTTACCTAATTGCGCATCATCGACGACATCGCCTTCACGCAAACCTTTACCCGTACCCGGCGCAGAGTGCCCCACATCAGCGTCTGCACCGAACACCGGCACCACCTGTGCTTTATCAATGCCATCCAGCGGCAACAGGTATTCAGTGTCATCCACCTGCAAAACCAGATCACCCTCTTCCAGGCCGTTTAATCTGCCCTGAAAACGACGACGCCCCTGGTAAGGAGCCCGCAAGCGCACTGCAATCAACGCACCGACATAGCGCGCAAACTGCTCGGCGGTATACAACTGGCGATCCAGGCCCGGCGATGACACTTCCAACGTATACGCGCCGACGATGGGATCTTCGACATCGAGCACGGCACTGACTTGTCTACTGACGCGCTCACAATCTTCCAGCGTAATGCCCGCTGGTGAATCGATGTACAAACGCAGCACACTACGGCGACCCTGCATGGAAAACTCCAAGCCCCACAACTCGCACCCTTGCGCCACAATTACGGGGCTCAGC
>CAZZNL010000209.1:0-3497 GCA_964655625.1 uncultured Pseudomonadales bacterium | reverse complement strand
GATTTCTCATTGATTCTGACCGCTGAGCATGTTGGTTTAGAAAGTGACATTGGCGACGACTATGAAGCCTATCGTGTCGGCGTGACGCGCAATTGGTTTGATGTCGACTTTACATTGAGCTACTGGAAAAACACCATCGATCACGGCGATGACACCACGAAGGATCGCTTCGTATTGGAAGTGAGCAAAACCTTCGATCTTCTGTGATATTTCTCCTTCATTTCAAGCAATAACGCAGACATAAAAAAACCGCCAACTGGCGGTTTTTTTATTGCTACTGATTACAAAGCACTCACTGTGGTGGCACAGAAAAACCACCCCACACCGGCGTGTGCTCGGGCGTAAAATACGCAGACAATGACTGATGCAAACTGTCCTGCGTCCACTTGCCGCCTTGTGGATTGTCGTAGTGCTTGTCGATGGTTGGGCGCTGCACGATAGTCACACGCGGCCCCCACACAATAAACACTTCACCTGAAATATGACCGGCATTCGGTGACGCCAAATAAGACACCAAAGGCGCCACATTGGCTGGATCAAACACATCAAAACCCTCTTGTGGTTTGGCGAACATCGCGGCCGTTGCACCTTGATCCGTCATCGCAGTGCGCGCACGCGGCATGATCACGTTGCAAGTAATGCCATATTTGATCATCAACTGCGCAGCACCCATGGTCATTGCAGTAATACCCGCTTTAGCGGCGGCATAGTTGGGCTGACCAGCAGAACCAAACAACATCGCTTCTGAAGAAGTGCTGATCAAACGGCCGTAGTGTGTGCCCGTCGCTTTGGCTTTTTCACGCCAGTAGGCGGTAGCATTGCGCATATTCACGAAATGGCCGCGCAAGTGCACACGCACCACCGAGTCAAACTCTTCGTCGCTCATACCAAAAATGGTTTTGTCGCGGCAAAAACCGGCGTTGTTGACCATGATGTTCATGTCGCCGAAAGTTTTCAGCGTAGTTTCCATCAAGTTTTTTGCGTCGTTACTGTCAGCACAGTCACCGAATACAGCAATTGCTTCACCGCCAAAACCTTTGATAATTTCCACCGCTTCTTGCGCGGCTTCTTGTGCGGCAGGAATGCCGATATCGTTAATCACAACACGGGCACCATTGCGCGCCAATTCAATCGCTTCTTCACGACCTAAACCGCGACCAGCACCCGTAACGATAGCCACTTTACCTTCGAGAATAGACATTTTTTTCTCCTCTTAAACTTCTCAATCAAAAATAAAAAATTAAATGCGTTCGATGATGGTGCCAGTGCCAATAGATGCACCACAGCACATGGTGATCAGCGCAGTAGTTTTGTCAGAACGCTCCAACTCGTGCAGTGCGGTACAAATCAAACGCGCACCGGTAGAACCCACAGGATGCCCCAAAGCAATCGCACCGCCGTTGACGTTCACTTTGCTCATATCGGCATTGAATACACGCTGCCAGCTCAACACTACTGCAGCAAAGGCTTCATTGATCTCAACCAAATCAATATCGCCCATATTCATGCCGGTTTTCTTGAACAGCAACTCAGTTGCATTCACAGGACCATCCAACAAATAGTAAGGATCAGTACCCGCCACCACACCAGTGATGATACGCGCACGCGGTTTCAAACCACGGCGCAATGCTTCTTCTTTGCTCATCCACAATACAGCTGCAGAACCGTCTGAAATTTGTGAGGAATTGCCCGCTGTGTGGATACCGCCTTCAGCAACCGTTCTCAAGCTCGCCAAACCTTCCATGGTTGTTTCACGCAAACCCTGATCGCGTGTAACCAATTTGGTTTGACCATTAGGCTTGCCATCTTCACCAAAAGCAGGTGCTTCAACTTTCAACACTTCACGATCAAAACGCCCTTCTGCCCAAGCTTGCTGTGCTTTTTTCTGCGAAATAAAACCTAATTCATCGGCGTCTTGACGGGTAATGCCGCGCAGTTTGGCAATGCGCTCAGCAGATGCGAATTGATCCGGCGTTGAATCCCAAGGCCAGCTCGGCGGTTGAAAGAAACCAGGGCCGTTATAAACGTTAGAACCCATCGGCACACGGCTCATCGCTTCTACACCGCAAGCGATACCGATATTGATTTGACCGGATTGAATCAATGAAGAAACGATGTGATTGGCCGCTTGTGCAGAACCGCACTGCGTATCCACCGAACAAGCGCCGGCCGTGTAATCTTTGCCAATCGACAACCAAGCATTGCGCGTCACGTTGCCCGATTGCTCACCGGCTTGTGTTACGCAACCACCGTAGAGCTGATCCACGTCTTTCATGTCCACGCCAGCTTTATCCAACACGCCTTTCATCGACAAAGCCAACAATTCAGTGGCATGGAAACCGTGCAGATCGCCAACAATGGCTTTGCCGCGGGCGATGGGTGTACGCACCGCTTCAACGATGACTGCTTCTCTCATGGTCATGGCAAACTCCTAAGGGTAGGTAGAGTGATGGAAAAATTGCTGGATGTTCCGGTATACAGGGCGAGGCCGGCTGGCTAACATAGCGCCGCTTTTGCCTTCAGCCCTGCAAAAACAGGGGCATATTGTAGGCGCTGAACCCTTCCCCTACCAGCACAGCTATCTAAGGAGATTACCTGATGAAGCAGTTCAAATTTGACGACATCGACGGCCTGCAAAGCCTGGTCAGCAGTGAGTTTGGCTCGTGGTCCAATGAAGTCGAAGTGACTCAGGACATGATCAACCAATTCGCCGCACTGACCGGCGACGACTACTGGCTGCACACCGATCCAGAGCGCTGCAAAAAAGAAAGCCCTTTCGGTACCACCATCGTCCACGGCTTCCTCACCCTGGTGCTGCTGCCCAAAATGCGCACCGAGCAAACATGGGAAGTCACCGGCTTCAATCACATGATGAACTATGGCTCCAACAAATTGCGTTTCACTGGCGCAGTGCCTGCTGGCAGCAAAATCCACACCCGTGCGCGCGTTGCCTCGGTGGAAAAAACTCCCAAAGGCCAAACCTGCGTGACCATGGAAAACCACATTCACGTTGTCGGGCAAGAGCGTCCAGCAGTGATCTATGAATTGATGTTCATGTACATGTAATCACTTCCAAGATCACCCTGCCCATCCTTGTTGTAAACCGTCATACTGCCACCTGAGCACCCTGAACAGTTTGCAGCAAGGATCTTCTCCATGAACTACCTGCTCCCCCTTTCCATCATTGCCATCGGCGTACTCCTGCTGCTGGGCAATCTGAATATCATCTCCATTGGTGACATCTGGCATCTATTCGTGACTTGGTGGCCACTGCTCATTGTGCTGTGGGGACTACAACTACTGATCAGCAGCATCGACCAACGCCGCACCGCCCGCAAAGACAATACGCCACCACCTTCCGGCAACTGATCAAAGCATGCTGACACGCAACTCGCTATGGCTGTGGATCAGCCTGCCAGTGGCTGCGCATGCCGTATTGCTCTACGCCTTCGCCACTAATGCACCGCGACTGGATGATTTTTCTGAAGTTCTCAGCT
>CAZZNL010000208.1:0-3515 GCA_964655625.1 uncultured Pseudomonadales bacterium | reverse complement strand
CGCCCGCACTGGGTGATGGATCAGGTGTTCGATCTGTTCGACAAACTCGGTGCCACCGACGAACAGCTGGATTTCCCCGTCATCTACGCCTCGGCGCTGAACGGCGTGGCCGGATTGGAAGTGGATGAGCTGGCCGATGACATGACGCCGCTGTTCCAGATGATTGTCGACCGCGTGCCGCAGCCTGACGTGGATCTCGACGGCCCGTTCCAGATGCAGATTTCTGCGCTGGACTACTCCTCCTACGTCGGCGTGATCGGCATCGGCCGCATCAAGCGCGGCAAAATCAAACCCGGCTCACAGGTGAAAGTGATCGGCATCGACGGCAAGGTGCGCCAGGGCAAACTACTGCAGGTGATGGGCCATTTGGGCTTGGAGCGCGTGGAAGTGGAAGAAGCCACCGCCGGCGATCTGGTGTGCATCACCGGCCTCGACAAGCTGTTCATCTCCGACACCATCTGCCACCCGGATGCCGTGGAAGCGCTGCCGCCGCTGGTGGTGGACGAGCCGACGGTCAGCATGACTTTCCAGGTCAACAACTCGCCGTTTGCCGGCAAAGACGGCAAATTCGTCACCAGCCGCAACATCAAAGAGCGTTTGGAGCGCGAGCTGCTGCACAACGTGGCCCTGCGCGTGGCCGAGGGCGACAGCCCAGACAAATTCGTGGTCTCCGGCCGCGGTGAACTGCATCTGTCGGTGCTGATTGAAAACATGCGCCGCGAAGGCTTCGAGCTGGGGGTGTCGCGCCCGGAAGTGGTGACCAAAGAAGTCGACGGCGCGGTACACGAGCCGTTTGAAGTGGTGGTGATTGATGTGGAAGAACAGCATCAAGGGCCGATCATGGAGGAGATGGGTCGCCGCAAAGCCGAGTTGAAAAACATGGAGATCGACGGCAAAGGCCGTGTGCGTCTGGAATACCTCGCACCGTCGCGCGGCTTGATCGGTTTTCGCAACAGCTTCCTCACCATGACGTCCGGCTCCGGCATCATGACCAGCGTGTTCGATCACTACGGCCCAGCCAAAGCGGGCGAAGTGGGCGGGCGCATCAACGGCGTGCTGGTGTCGATGACACCAGGCAAAACCCTCGCTTACGGTTTGTTCAGCTTGCAGGATCGCGGCCGCTTGTTTGTCGACCCCAACGTCGATGTGTACGAAGGGCAGATCGTCGGCCTGCACTCACGCGATAACGATCTGGTGGTCAACCCGACCAAGGCGAAACAGCTCACCAATATTCGTGCCGCCGGCACCGATGAAGCCCTGATTTTGACGCCGCCGATCCGTCACACACTGGAGCAGGCGCTGGAGTTCATCGAAGACGACGAGCTGGTGGAAGTGACGCCCAACTTCATCCGCCTGCGCAAAAAGTTGCTGACCGAAAACGAAAGAAAACGCGCGGGCAGCAAGAAAAGCTGATCACATCAAAAACGCTTTTACTTTATCCGCCTGCGCCATACAGTCATCGTAGCCGTGCTGCATAAGCTCACGGCAATACGATGCTTCAAACAGCAAATAACTGGCGATACTGGCACCGCCCGATGGCCGCGTTGCACCCACCGTTTTCAAAAATGTCTGGATCGACTGTGGCAAGCTGCCGATATGTCGCGCCGCCACATCATCGAAGTGAACACGCGGTGAAATCACCAATACATCCACTGGCCTCACCCCCATCTCTCGACGTTTTTCCTCACTCAATCCCTGCGTAAAATCATTGAAGCGGTGCATCATATTGATGTCTTCTTCCATCGAATCCACAAAGGCGCTGTTCATCATCTGTGCAAAAATTTGTGCCAACGATGGCGAATAAACTTTTTGCCCGCGCTGCATTGGCAGAATACCGAGGTTGCGCCTTCCGCTCACACCCACCACCAAGATTTTCTCCGCCCCCAAGTGCAGTGCCGCACTCATGGGTGAAGTTTGACGCATAGAGCCGTCGCCAAAAAACTCACGGTTGATGCGCACTGCAGGAAATAAACCCGGCAACGCTGCTGAAGCCATCAAATGCTTGTGCTGTATTTCTGCACGGATACCGAGGCGGTGGGTGCGCGCCCAATTTTCTATGGCGGAATGTCCTTGAAAAAAACTGATGTTCTGACCACTTTGATAACCTAGCGCCGTAATACTCAGTGCGCGCAAATATCCTTCTTCAATCAAACCCGGCAGATATTGCAAGTTGATATTTTCGATCAGTAAGTTGTACAACGGCGTATTATCAAACAACGACAAAGGCCGACCAAACGTCATGCCGCTGCGAAAAAATGACCACAACAGCTTCGCGGCACTACTGATCAATTCGCTATAACCCACTCGGTACACATTTTCTGACTGCAACGTGCCCCATATTTTCTCCAGCTTTTCTGCGCCCTTGGCAAAATGATCGGCGTGAGTCGCCATGGTCGCAGCATTGATTGCGCCGGCCGATGTGCCGCAAACAATGGGAAATGGATTGGCACACTGTAGCGGCAAGATTTTTGCCAGCGCCTTCATCACCCCCACTTGATAGGCTCCGCGCGCACCACCGCCAGACAACACCAAAGCCGCGCGATGATTAATCGCGCAGGCTTCCATGCTGGTGACGTCTTCTGCAAGCCTTTCCGTTTCTGCAAGCATCTCTGTGCCCTTCGCTGCACTCATTGCGAATCCACCGGCTCCTCTGTTTTTCCGCCATTATTTTTCTTGCCCGGCAAGGTGCTGCGCCACAGTTCCCCTGCGCCAAAGCATTGCCAACCCCAGCGGCACCACGCCATCAAAGAGAATACCAACCACAGCGACCACAACAACATCGCGGCGCGATAAACCCACATCGGCACGGAAATCGCCCACGCGGTGGGCAAGCCTGAAACACTGCGATCCTGATACCAGTGCAGTGCATACAGCGTGGACTGATTGCCGACCACCTGCATATCGGGCGTCGACAACAAGCTCGCCGGAATCGTGCCCAGCAGGCTGCCCAAGGCCAACAGACTCAGCAGCACCAGCAAGATCTGCACCAGCTGGAAATTGCTGACGCTCAACTGGCTCACCGTCATGGTGCGCCGCCGCGCCATCGCCACAAACCACAGCACCACCAACACACTGCCCACCGCATTCACGGTGCTCATGCCCAAGCCCAGCAACAACCATTGCCACATAGCGACAGGTGCCAATCCGCTGCGCCCCAGCAACACCGCCACCAACAGCATCACCACCAGCACACCCCAGTACAGCAGGGCCGGCCCCATGGCAGGGCCACCGACGGCCAACAGCCAACGCCCTTCCGGCAGCTGCATTTTCAGGTGGATATTGCTCAAGGCTTCGTCGATCTGCGGCAGCGGCGTGTGGATGCGCCAAGCCAATGCCTGCTCCTGACGCCAGCTCACCGCCAGTTGTTGCACACCCGGGCGCAAAGGCAGCTTCAACTGGGCATCTGGCACGGCGGGACTGCTCTGCTCCACCCCGTCGATGGTAATGCGCTGCAACTGCGCACCGACAGGCAGTGCCAAGGGCATTTCTCCCCCCTGACTGCTGCGCACCTGCAA
>CAZZNL010000207.1:0-3548 GCA_964655625.1 uncultured Pseudomonadales bacterium | reverse complement strand
GCGTCGTCACGGCGCATCACCATGTTGCGCAGCACAGCATCGTTGTAGCGGAAGCTGGTGTTCAGCTCGTCCAGCGCTTGCTGGCCGCATTCGATATTCATCAGGATGTAATGCGCTTTATGAATGTCTTCAATCGGGTAGGCCAATTGGCGACGACCCCAATCTTCAAGGCGGTGGATTTTGCCGCCGCTAGCTTCGATAGAGCTCTTGTAGCGCTCTACCATGCCGGGCACTTGCTCGGACTGGTCCGGATGAACCAGAAATACAACTTCGTAATGTCTCATCAGTGACTCCTTACGGGTTAAGCCCCCCAGCGCGCTGGTGGAGCAAGGAATTTGTCGAACTGGTCACCGTGGCGAATAGGCCGACAAACGGGGCGGCAATTCTAGGGGATGAGCCTTGGCATTACAACCGCAGCGATAGACCGGCGGGAGTACGGCAGTCTATTATGCAGCCCGCATTTTTGGGTGAACGGTATGCGCGTACTGGGTATAGAAACCTCTTGTGATGAGACCGGTGTGGCCGTGTACGACAGCGAGGCGGGTCTGCTCGCACATGCTTTGCACAGCCAGATCGAGCTGCACAATGAATATGGCGGCGTGGTGCCAGAATTGGCCTCTCGCGACCATGTGCGCAAATGCGTACCCATGATTGATGAGATTCTGAACAGTGCTGGCTGCACACGCCATGATATAGACGGCATTGCCTACACGGCTGGCCCCGGCCTGTTGGGTGCGTTGTTGGTGGGTGCGACCGTGGGACGGACACTGGCTTGGGCTTGGGGTATTCCCGCCGTCGGCGTACATCACATGGAAGGGCATTTGCTGGCACCGATGTTGGAACACCCTGCTCCCGCTTTCCCTTTTGTGGCGCTACTGGTGTCGGGTGGACACACGCAGTTGGTTGAAGTGCGCGGTATCGGCCAATACCGCTTGCTGGGTGAATCTCTGGATGATGCCGCTGGCGAAGCCTTCGATAAAACTGCCAAATTGCTGGATCTGGATTACCCCGGTGGGCCGCAGATCAGTCGGTTGGCTGAGCAAGGGCAGCCGGATCGCTTTGTCTTTCCTCGACCGATGACGGATCGCCCGGGGCTCGACTTCAGTTTCAGCGGCCTCAAAACCTTTGCGCTGACCACTATCCGCCAACAGGCAGCGGCAGATGGTCTGCCCGACGCGCAGACATCCGCCGATATCGCGTGGGCGTTTCAAGAGGCGGTAGTGGATACGCTGGTGATCAAATGTCGGCGCGCCATTGAGCAAACCGGTTTGCAGCAACTGGTGATTGCCGGTGGTGTCAGTGCCAATCGTCGCTTGCGCGAAAAATTACAGCAGGCTTTGGCAGGTACAGCGAGTGTGTTTTATGCGCGCCCAGAGTTCTGCACGGATAATGGAGCGATGATTGCCTTTGCGGGATGTCAGCGCTTGCTGGCGGGTCAGCATGAGCCCTTGGCGATTCACGCCCTGGCGCGCTGGCCGCTGGAATCTTTGCCTGCTCTTTAATTTGGAGTTTTGAAGATGGATATTGTTTATATCCGCGATTTGCGCATTGAGACCATCATCGGGATTTTTGCCTGGGAGCGTGAAGTGTTGCAGGTCATCAGCCTCGATTTAGAGATGGCGACCGATATTCGTGCGGCAGCAGAGAGCGACGATATCGCCGATGCGCTGGATTACAAAACCATTTCCAAACGTTTGATTCAATTTGTTGGCGACAGTCGCTATCAGTTGATTGAAGCGCTGGCTGAAGCGGTGGCAAATATTGTGCGCGAGGAATTTGGCGTGCAGTGGCTGCGTTTGCGTATCAGCAAGCCCGGTGCTTTGCGCGGTGCGCAGGATGTTGGGTTGGTGATAGAGCGCGGAGAAAAAACGCAGTGAGCAGCAGTAGAGTTTATCTGGGTATCGGCACCAACATTGATCGTGAGCGACATGTCTGTGCAGCGCTGGATGCACTGACTCAGATGTTTGGCGAGTTGCAGATTTCTTCAGTGTACGAAAGTGAAGCGGTCGGTTTTGCTGGTGAAAACTTTTTCAATTTGGTGGTGGGTTTTGATACGGACTTGCCCGTAGGTACATTGTCAGCCTGCTTGCGCCAGATCGAACACAATAACGGGCGCTCGCGCGGCGGGGAGCGATTTGCTGCGCGCACTTTGGATATTGATATTCTGACGTATGGCTCGGTTGCTGGTGAAATTGATGGCATAGCGTTACCGCGTGCAGAAATTTTACAAAATGCGTTTGTTTTGTTGCCGCTGGCGGAGATAGCCGGTGATCAGATGCATCCACTTGTCAACATGAGTTATCAGCAGTTGTGGCAGGGTTATGACCGCCTGCAGAAATTGTGGGCAGTTGATTTTGTGTGGCGAGGTCAGGCAATTAGTAGTAGTCGGGTTTCTGTATGACTGAAGTGGTATCACTCGCCAAACACAGAAAAGAAAAGCGCAAACAGCAGGGGAAACAATCCACTTTGTGTGGCAAGGGCTTTCACAGCTGGGATGTGGTGAAAGACAGTGTTTTTGATGTGAAGCTGGGCAAGCTGGTGACGCAATTTCGCTGTCGCCGCTGCGGGGCAGAAAAAAACGAAGCGCGCTAGTGGGTGATGCGTGATCAACGATCGAGAGAACAGGGTTGTATTTATTGGAAAGCGGTGTGTTGGCTCTCTTCTTGATCAATGCGCGCAGCTATTTCTGTAAGCTGGGCTTTCAATCCGGGGCTGAGCAATTGCCAGGGCGTATCCAGTAATGCTCCTTCCAAGGCAAACAACAGCGTCACCGAGACAAAAGCGCCATTGCGGCGCAGCTGTCGATACACATTGACAGATCCGGCATTGTGCAAATCTTGTTGGGTCTGAATACCTAGGGTGCCGAGCAAATTGACGGAAGAGTGCCCCAGATTTTTCAGCTCAATTAACTTCTTGTCCATTACTACACAATCAGACATGCGCATTACTTGGGTGAATCAAGGTTTATGAGGGTATGGGTGGCATAATAGGCGCTTGTGCCGAGTATGCAATAGCTCATTACGTCTCTATTTTTTAAAGCGCGCATTGGTATGGTACTGGTGTGATGAGAATACGGTACGAGTAACGCAGAGGTGAAGCGTGGTGGATGAAAGCTGGCAGGTACTGACGGGGCAATCGCAACAGCTATTGGTTCCGGTGGATGCTGACCAGTTGTTTCTGCTGCATGCGGAAGTGTTGCCGCATTGGCAGCAGTTGGCAGCCAGCGCTGCGGATGCCGGATTTCGCCTGCAGATTGCCAGTGCTTGGCGCGGCTTTGAGCGACAGCAGGCCATTTGGAACGGTAAGGCCTATGGTCAGCGCCCTGTGCTGGACGCTCAGGGTAAGCGCTGTGAGATCAGTATGCTGTCTGAAGAAGAGCTGCTGTTTGCCATGTTGCGTTGGTCGGCGATTCCGGGTTGTTCGCGCCATCACTGGGGAACGGATTTGGATGTGTTTGATGCCAGTGCAGTGCCACCGGATTATCAACTGCAGCTGACTGTGGCGGAGTGTGAGCAGGACGGCCCGTTTGCCGCTTTGCACTGCTGGTT
>CAZZNL010000206.1:0-3607 GCA_964655625.1 uncultured Pseudomonadales bacterium | reverse complement strand
ATCCAGATAAGATCAAGTTGCGCTCTTATCAACCTCCAGGGCGTGGCCATTCAGGACAGATCAAAAAAGCTGTGCAGTTATTATTGGAAGCACGTCGCCCTGTTATTTATACCGGCGGCGGAATCGTGCAGGGTAATTGCGCGGGTTTGTTGAAAGAGTTTGCACAGCAACTCGGCTATCCCGTGACCAATACACTGATGGGCTTGGGCGGCTATCCCGGCACGGACAAGCAGTATTTGGGTATGCTGGGTATGCACGGCAATTACGAAGCCAATATGGCGATGCATCATGCCGATGTAATCTTGGCTATTGGCGCGCGTTTTGATGATCGCGTTACCAATACGCCTGAAAAGTTTTGTCCGGATGCAAAAATTATTCATGTGGATATCGATCCGGCGGCCATATCAAAAACTGTGCGCACCGATGTTCCCATCGTTGGCACTGCAGAGTCCGTGTTGCGCGACATGATTGCGGCAATCAAAGAGAGTAAAGAAAAGCCGGACGCTGCTGCACTGCAGATGTGGTGGAAGCAGATTGACGAATGGCGCGATGAGTACGGCTTGTATGCCAAGCCGCGCTACGCGCCGTCAGCTGGTTCTTTGATCAAACCGCAAGATGTAATCAAGATGCTGCACAAGGTGACAAAGGGTGATGCGTTCATTACATCTGATGTCGGTCAGCATCAGATGTTTGCTGCGCAATACTATTTATTCGATAAGCCGCGTCATTGGATCAATTCTGGCGGTTTGGGAACGATGGGTTTTGGGCTGCCAGCGGCCATGGGTGTGCAGATGGCGTTTCCCGATGCGACAGTTGCTTGTGTAACGGGTGAAGGCAGCATCCAAATGTGTATACAGGAGCTGTCTACCTGCACGCAGTACCATTTGCCTGTCAAAATCATTAACTTGAATAATCAGGCACTCGGAATGGTGAAGCAGTGGCAAGACATGCAGTACGAGGGTCGTCACTCAAGCAGTCTCTACGAAGATTCGCTGCCGGATTTTATCAAGCTGATGGAGGCTTACGGTCATGTCGGCATGAAAGTTACGCGCTACGAGGATCTGGAAGCTGCGATGGAAAAATGTTTTTCCATGAAAGATCGTGTGGTGTTTATGGATATTTATGTGGATAGCACAGAACACGTTTATCCAATGCAGATTGCCCCCAACGGTTCGATGCGTGATATGTTGTTGAGTAAAACGGAGCGCACCTGATGAGACGCATTATTTCTGTTTTACTTGAAAATGAGCCGGGTGCATTGTCGCGAGTTGTCGGCCTGTTTTCGCAGCGTGGGTACAACATTGAAACACTGACGGTTGCGCCGACAGAAGACCCAACGCTGTCGCGGTTGACGCTGACAACCATTGGTGACGAACGCATCATTGAGCAGATCACCAAACATCTGAATAAACTGGTAGATGTTGTTAAATTGGTTGATTTGACGGAAGGGAGTCATATCGAACGCGAAATCATGTTGATTAAGGTGCGTGCTAGCGGAGCGCAGCGAGCAGAAATTAAACGCTGTGTCGATATTTTTCGCGGGCAGATTGTTGATGTGACCAGCGCCATCTATATAGTTCAGTTAGTAGGCTCTAGCGACAAACTGGATGCGTTCTTGGAGGCGGTGGGCGATGCGGCAATTATCGAAGTGGTTCGCAGTGGTGTATCAGGTATTGCGCGCGGCGAAAAGGTTCTGAGTCCCTAATTTATTTAACTGGCAGGCATGCCGACATTTGAGAGGTAAATCATGCAAATCTACTACGATAAAGATGCTGATCTTTCCATTATTCGTGGAAAAAAAGTGGCCATAGTTGGTTTTGGCTCCCAGGGACACGCGCATGCCGGTAATTTGAAAGATTCAGGTGTGGATGTAGTGGTTGCTTTGCGACCTGGTTCGCCTACGGCGAAAAAAGTTGAAGCCGCTGGTCTGGTTGTGAAATCGGTGGCTGATGCTGTGAAATGGGCTGATCTGGTCATGGTGCTGACTCCGGATGAGTTTCAGTCACAGCTCTATAAAAATGAGATTGAACCAAATCTCAAGCAGGGTGCAACGCTGGCATTTGCACATGGTTTTGCAATCCATTACAACCAGGTTGTTCCGCGTGCTGATCTGGATGTCATCATGGTGGCTCCGAAAGCGCCTGGCCATACTGTGCGCAATGAGTTTGTGAAGGGTGGTGGCATTCCTGATCTTATCGCTGTATTCCAGAATGCATCAGGCAAGGCTAAAGAAGTGGCACTATCTTACGCTTCGGCGATTGGCGGCGGTCGCACTGGCATTATTGAAACGACTTTCAAGGATGAAACTGAAACCGACCTGTTCGGTGAGCAAGCTGTTTTGTGCGGTGGCGCCGTTGAATTGGTGAAGATGGGCTTTGAAACACTGGTTGAAGCTGGTTATGCGCCGGAGATGGCCTACTTTGAGTGCTTGCATGAGCTAAAGTTGATTGTAGATCTGATGTATGAGGGCGGTATTGCCAATATGAATTATTCGATTTCGAATAATGCAGAGTATGGTGAATATGTCACTGGTCCTCGTGTTATCAATGAGGAGTCTCGCAAGGCCATGCGCCAAGCGTTGAAGGATATTCAAAACGGTGAATATGCGAAGAAATTTATCTCTGAGGGTGCTACGGGTTATCCATCAATGACCGCATACCGCCGCAATAATGCGGCTCACCCCATAGAAGTGGTTGGTGCCAAGTTGCGAGCCATGATGCCTTGGATTCAAAAAATTGTAGATAAGAGCAAAAACTGATTGGGCTCGAAACAGCGCGGCTTCGGCCGCGTTTGTTTTTTTGGCAATCTTTTTTTGTATTGGAGTGATGGTATGTCGAATGATCAACAAGATATGCAGGCGTTTTCAGGTGACAGCATTCTTCCTGTGGATGAGTACGTGGAAGAGGTTGCGGGAGAAGATGGAAAAAAAGTTCGTCATCGGGGCATTTATTTGTTGCCAAATCTCTTCACTACGATGGCGCTTTTTTGTGGCTACTATGCTGTCATTGCGGGTATGCAGCACCGTTTTGATAATGCGGCAATTGCAATTTTTGTGGCGATGATTTTTGATGGGTTGGATGGTCGTGTCGCACGTTTGACCAATACGCAAAGTGCATTTGGCGTGCAGTACGACAGTTTGTCCGATATGGTTTCTTTTGGTGTTGCGCCTGGCTTGGTTATGTTTAATTGGGCGCTGGTAAATGTGGGTAAGTTCGGTTGGTCGGCGGCATTTTTGTATTGTGCGTGCGCCGCTTTGCGTTTGGCTCGATTTAACACGCAGGTTGAAACGGCGGATAAGCGTTACTTTACTGGGCTTGCAAGTCCAGCGGCAGCTGCCGTTATTGCAGGTACGGTTTGGTTGGGTAGCGATTTGCAAATTGGCCAAGGACTCTTGCCTTGGTTGTTAACCGTATTAACGGCGGTGACGGGCTTGTTAATGGTGACGAACCTGCGGTACTACAGTTTCAAGGGTATCGATTTCAAAGGCAGAGTGCCTTTGGTGTATTTGCTGGCCGTGCCTCTGGTTATTACAGTGCTGGTTTGGCACACGCAAGTCATGGTGTTGGGCTTGGCGGTGGCTTATGCGGTGTCAGGGCCTCTCTTGCAC
>CAZZNL010000205.1:2530-3608 GCA_964655625.1 uncultured Pseudomonadales bacterium | reverse complement strand
ATGCAAGATACCTTGCTGCAAGAAAAAATGGCCGGTAACGCGCGTGATCGCGATATGGCACTGCAAGCGGCAGAGGCAGCACTGCGTGATGCAGAAATTGTCATGGGCGCTGCCACAGAGCCGGTCTTCAATAACGTAAACGGCATGTACGATTGGATTGAATCGATGGGCTATAGCAAAATGAAACGCCAGATGGGCTCGTCAAATTTTTTGTCAGAGCAGGCGTTTTGGCAAACTCAATGGAACTGGGCTAGCCCGAATGATGGCGGTATTCCCTATTCGCGCGCTTTGCCCGATGTGGCAGAGCAACCCAAGTATGTAATAGAAAAATTACCGGTCAACATGACGGATAAAACACAGTATGCCGGTGGCACAGATCCTAACTATGTTGAAGATATTACTGGTAACGCAGAAGTGCCGGAAGTGCCCACTTATCCAGACTATCGCATTACCGCGCGCGGGGTGGGCCTAACGGCAGATTCCGTGGTGATTTTACAAAGTACGTTCCGTCGCCGACCTAACTGACAGATTGCAGAGGGTAAAGACAATGAAACGCTCAACAACAGTGATGCAACACACAAGCAAATTAGCTGCAGATATCAACAAGCGAGGTGGTGTCATGAACACGTCCAGCGTTCTCAAAAAAGCCATGTATCGTTTCAAGCCGTTGGCATTGGGCTCGGCGATGGCAACGGTCATGGCGCTGCCCACCACGGCATTCGGGTGGGATATGTCCACCACCCCCTTGTTTTGGGACACCAAGGTTGAGCCCAACGTGGTGCTGATGTTGGATAACTCGGGCAGTATGCAGTCCATCTCCACCAATGAAGCGTTTAAGCGCTATAAAAAAGGCATTGATGACAGTTCAACGTTAGCCAATACCAGCAGTTGGTATTGGTGTACCGGCTACAACAATACAACCAAGGTGTGTACAGGTACCAGCGGTAATGTCAGCGATGACTTTACTGTAAGAGCGTGGACGCCCCCTGCTTCTTCAACGGGAGCTTTGGGCTATTACATTGATGAAAGCACAGCCAGTAATGACTATGTAGCCTTGTGTGATGTCAGCAAAGCACCT
>CAZZNL010000205.1:0-2520 GCA_964655625.1 uncultured Pseudomonadales bacterium | reverse complement strand
ATATTGGCAGGGTTGGCAGTGCTCGCGTGAGCACGGCGTTCCCTACCAGTGCTACCGTTGGTGTTTTGGTGAGTAACAAAAGTGGTGGCGGCGGCACTTTGGATTCTTGCGTGCGTTGGAAAATGGCAACCACAGGCAATACAACGGGAGGGTACGACTATAACCGCTATTACACAGGCACCGCGTACAAAATGGACAATGCGGTGGCAGGTTACGGCAAGTTCTTGCTGAACAAGCTGATTACGGCCAAGCAAAGCTACAATTTTGATAACAACACGCTGTACCCCGTGCGAGATCCGGATCCTGAAACCTGGGATGCAGTGAACGACCCTAAAGTCATTCCTAACATCACGCGTATGGAAGCTGCGCGCGAAGCAGGGCAACAAGTGGTGGTCGATTTCTTTAGCAAGATGAACATCGGCTTGTTTGTTCTCAATGGCACAAGAAAACGGGTGGATGTGCCAGATATTTCTAGCAGTGGCACAGCAGCTGCGACAGCCAAATCCAATTTGATTTCAACCACGGAGAGCTTGGCGTTGGCAGATCTGCCCGCCAGTGCCTTGGATGGCAGTATCGGTACGATATATCCCAGTGGTGGTACGCCGCTGGGCGCTACAATGTCTGATATTAAAGGCTACTACCAGGGCAGCAGCAGCCCTATCAAATACCGTTGCCAAAAAAGCTATGCCATCATGATGACGGATGGTATTGCATCGGATTCTGGCTTGGATACGTACGCCGAAGATGCCTACACACAGGATGCGCGGGGTTCTTCAGCCGGTAATGATTTGTCTGGTAAAAGCTTCCAGGGCGCACCTAGTGATCCGCAAGATTGGAGCAAGCAGAATGTCATCACCTATACGGTAGGTTTCGGTTTGGAAGACAACTTGCTGCGCCGTACACCGCTGGTTAACAGAGTCAATATCGTCAAATCAGATATTACTGGCAACAAAATCAAGTTGACCAACCACGGCTTAAGCACGGGTGATTATTTTCATGTGGTGTCTAACCCCGCGAATGGTTTGACGGCAGATCGTTACTACTATGTTGTGCGTGTGGATAATGATTACTTCAAATTAGCAGGTGCTTCTTCGGGCGGTGACAGCTCGAGCACGACCACTAACAATTCATTGAAGGCAGCGCTATGTGCTGCCGGTGGTGCAACCAGTGGTACGACCGGCCCTTGTTTGCCGGTGAGCAATGGCGGTGGTGCAGGGCCTATGGTGGCCAGTATTGGCCCCGGCAAATCATTCTTCCCCAACACGCCAGAAGAGTTAACCAGTGATTTGGGTAAAGTGTTCAACAGTATTAATAATTTGACGGCAGCAGCTTCTGCGGTATCGACCAACTCCAAACAGCTGGGCTCGACCACCTTGGTATACCAAGCGCGTTTCAATACCGAAGACTGGAGTGGTGATGTTGCTGCCTACTCAATCAATACCACCACTGGTGCGGTGAATTTGACCACACCGGCATGGACGACGAAGTCCACGCTAAGTACACAAAGCCAGCGCGGTAGTTTGTTCACTTGGAATACCAACACTAATGCTGCAGCGCCATTCAGTACTTTTGCGTCTATTGGTTCTAATTTGAGCAATTTGCTGAATAACAACACCAATGCACTGCAATGGCTACAGGGGTATAACGTGGCTGCTGCCGGGTTCCGTTCTCACTCGGTGAATGGTTTGATGGGTGATGTTATCAATGCGGACCCTGTGTTTGTGGGTGCGCTCAATTTTGGTTTCCACACGCTGCCTGCGTCTAACCTGAGCACTTGTACGTTGACTGGCACGAGCTATTCAGGCACTGGTTGCACGGGTGCAGAAACCTATAAGGATTATTACAACGGTCGCAAAACTTCGGCTACTCCCATGCTGTTTGTGGGCGCCAATGACGGTCAAATCCATGCGCTTAATGCCAATACGGGTGTGGAGATCATGGCGTACTTCCCAGCTGGTGCATACCAAGGCTGGAAAGACCTGGATAGCGATGGCGTAAAAGATGCGGGCGAGACAGAACAGCAACTCTACAACCTCACCCAAACCAGTTATGACCACCGTTATTTTGTTGACGGTGCTGCCACAACCAGCGATGCATTTATTGGCAACAACTGGAAAACATTCTTTGTTGGTTCTTTAGGAGCTGGCGGCCGCAGCGTGTATTCCATTGATGTCAGCGACTCCACCTTCGCTGTAGGTGATTTCAAATGGGAGTTTACCCACGCGAACCTTGGTTTGACTTTTGGCAAGCCTTCCATTGTGCGCTTCCCTAACAATAACTGGTATGCCGTGTTTGCAAACGGTTTGAACAGCTACCAGGATAAAGCCAGTATTTTTGTGGTGAACGTTAACAATGCTGCAGATTGGGCTGAATTGACGGTGAGCAACGGTGACTCTCCTGCTAGCCCTAATGGCATGATGTCAGTGGGTGTGGCGCTGAACAGCGCGCGTACCGCTTCCGTTATTTACGGTGGTGATATGAAAGGCAATATCTGGAAATTCAATGTTACCAGTTCAGGCC
>CAZZNL010000204.1:0-3616 GCA_964655625.1 uncultured Pseudomonadales bacterium | reverse complement strand
GGGCGATACCGTGCGCGGTGTCGTCACCCAAACCGGCATCCATTTTTTTGCGCCCTGCGTGGTGCTCACGACCGGCACCTTCCTCGGCGGCAAAATCCATATCGGCCTGGACAACCACGCCGGTGGTCGCGCCGGTGATCCACCGTCTATCGCCCTCGCGCAGCGCCTGCGCGAACTGCCGCTGCGCGTTGACCGCTTAAAAACCGGCACACCGCCACGCATCGATGCCCGTTCGGTTGATTTTTCGGTGATGCAGCCCCAACCTGGCGATACACCGCTGCCCGTGATGTCGTTTCTGGGTTCTGTGGATGAACACCCACGGCAAGTGAACTGCTACATCACACACACTAACGAGCACTCTCACGACATCATTCGCGCAGGGCTGGATCGCTCACCGATGTACACCGGCGTGATTGAAGGTATTGGCCCTCGCTACTGCCCATCGATAGAAGACAAAATTCATCGCTTTGCTGACAAACTGTCACACCAAGTGTTTATCGAGCCTGAAGGACTAAACACGCACGAGCTGTATCCCAACGGCATTTCAACCTCGCTGCCCTTTGATGTGCAGCTGGCACTGGTGCGCTCCATTCGCGGTATGGAACATGCACACATCACCCGCCCAGGCTATGCGATTGAATATGACTTTTTCGATCCGCGTGATTTGCAGCACACACTGGAAACCAAACACATTCACGGCCTGTTTTTTGCCGGACAGATCAACGGCACCACCGGCTACGAAGAAGCTGCTGCTCAAGGCTTACTAGCCGGTCTCAATGCCGCACTAAAAGCACAAGGCAAAACGGGCTGGTACCCACGCCGTGATGAAGCGTATATCGGCGTGATGATCGACGACCTCATCACTCTCGGCACACGCGAGCCCTACCGCATGTTCACCAGCCGCGCCGAGTACCGCCTGCTACTGCGCGAAGACAATGCCGACATCCGTCTCACACCACAGGGGCGAGAACTGGGCTTGGTCGATGACAAACGCTGGTCGCGTTTCTGCACCAAGCAAGACGGCATTGCCAGCGAAACCGAGCGCCTGCGCACCACCTATATCCACCCGGATACGCCTGCTGCCCTCAGCTTGGCTGATCGCATCAGCAGCCCATTATTGCGCGAGGCCAGCCTGCTCGATTTGCTCAAGCGCCCAGAGTTTGGTTACGCCGATATCGCCCATCTCAAAGGTGAAGCGGTTGCCGATGCGCAAGTTGCCGAACAAGTGGAAATCAGCGTGAAATACGCCGGCTACATCGACAGGCAACAAGAAGAAATCGAACGCTTACAGCGCTCTGAAGCTATCACCATTCCCGTCGCTTTTGACTATCACGCCGTAAAAGGCCTCTCCCACGAGGTCACGCACAAACTGTCAGAAGCGCGCCCAGCCACTATCGGCCAGGCCTCTCGTGTGCCAGGCGTAACACCTGCGGCCATTTCACTACTATTAATCCACCTGAAGAAAAAATCTGCTGCCAGCGGACTGCTTGATGATGCAAGCCTTGCTGGATAAAGGACTCTCCGCACTGAAAATAGAGACCACGCCACAACAACGCGAACAGTGGCTAGACTATGTGCGCCTGCTCGACAAATGGAACCGTGCTTACAATCTGACGGCCGTGCGCAACCCGCAGGACATGATCGGTCGCCACATTCTCGATAGCCTGTCCATCGCGCCGCATGTGCGCGGCCAACGCCTGCTGGATGTCGGCGCAGGCGCGGGGATTCCCTCTATTCCACTGGCTATTCTCTGGCCCGAGCGCCAACTGACAGCACTCGACAGCAACGGCAAAAAAGTGCGCTTCATGCAGCAGGCTCAAACAGCACTCGGCCTCGGCAATTTCCAAGCGGTGCAAAGCCGCGTGGAGCAATATCGCAGCGAACCACCGTTCGACGGCATTTTGTCGCGCGCCTACGCCTCACTCGCCGACTTTATCAACTCCAGCCAGCACCTGTTGGCACCGCATGGCTGCTTCTGGGCCATGAAGGCGCAACTGGACCCCACCGAGTTGAGCGCCCTGCCAAAACCCTTTATGGTGAGCGCCTGCCTGCGACTGCAAGTACCAGGCAGCGACGCCGAACGGCATCTCGTCGTAATCCAGAATCAGGCCAGAATCCCAACGTGACCAAAATCATTGCCATTGCCAACCAGAAAGGCGGTGTGGGCAAGACGACCACCTCGGTCAATCTCGCCGCCTCGCTCGCTGCCACCAAGCGCCGCGTACTGCTGATCGATCTCGACCCGCAGGGCAACGCCACTATGGGCTTGGGCATTGACAAGCACGAGCTGGAACACAGCGCCTACGATGTGTTGGTTGATGACAGTTTTGATATTCGCCAAGCCATTCAAAACAGCGAAACATCCGGCTGCGATCTCCTGCCTGCCAACAGCGATCTCACCGCCGCCAAAGTCGAAATGCTCAGTCTGATGATGAAAGAGCAACGACTGAAACATCAACTGAAAAAAGTGCGCGACGACTACGACTACATATTGATCGATTGCCCACCCGCGCTGAATATTTTGACGGTGAATGCTCTCGCCGCTGCCGATAGCATCCTGATTACCATGCAATGTGAATACTACGCCCTGGAAGGCTTGTCTGACTTACTGTCATCCATTGAACAGATCAAGGATGCTGTCAATCCGCAGCTCGAAGTCGAAGGCATTTTGCGCACCATGTACGACCCGCGCATCAGCCTCACTACCGAAGTTTCCAACCAGCTCGCCGAACATTTTGGCGACAAACTGTACCGCAGTGTCATTCCTCGCAATGTCAAACTGGCAGAAGCGCCCAGTTACGGTTTGCCTGCGCTGCACTACGATCGCCAATCCAAAGGCGCGCTGGCCTACCTCGCTTTAACCGGTGAAATTTTGCGGCGACACGGAGCAACATCCAACGTGCCCGATCTCGCTGCCGCCAACTAAATCAACGCCATACACGAAACAGAAAAACCATGAATGCCACTAAAAAAAGCAAACCCAAATTGGGTAAAGGACTGGGCGCGCTGTTGAGCGGCACCAGCAAAACAGCCGTCGTGGAACAACACAGCACACCAGAGATCATGGCAGCAGCCATCGCTGCAGCGCCAACTGTCACGCCCACAGACAAAACACCGCGCGATGGCGATCTCGTCAAACTACCGGTGGAATGGTTGCAGCGTGGCAAATACCAACCACGCCGTGAAATGGATCAGGCCGCGTTGGAAGAACTGGCCAGCTCCATCAAAGCCCAAGGCGTGATGCAGCCGGTTGTTGTGCGCCCCGTCAGCAATGAAGAAAAACCGGCTGTGCGCTACGAAATTATCGCCGGTGAACGCCGCTGGCGCGCCACACAACTGGCCGGTTTGGACACCATTCCTGCCGTCATCCGCGATGTCGGTGATGATGCCGCTATCGCCATGGCTTTGATTGAAAATATTCAGCGCGAAAATTTGAATCCGATGGAAGAAGCCATCGCGCTGCAACGCCTGAAAGATCAATTTGAATTAACGCATCAAGAAGTGGCAGAAGCTGTCGGCAAATCGCGCGCCACCGTCACCAACTTGCTGCGCTTGATGTCGCTGACAGATGAAGTCCGACGCATGCTGGAGCGCGGCGATCTGGAAATGGGTCACG
>CAZZNL010000203.1:0-3618 GCA_964655625.1 uncultured Pseudomonadales bacterium | reverse complement strand
ACATCGCTGCTCGCATCGCGATACCAGAAATCGCGAATTTCGCGGCGCGATTTTTTTGGCAGCAGCGCCAGGAAGTTGGACTCACCTTCCATGCGCATAAAATCCATATACAGCCGCGTATTTAATTGATGACCGAGACTGCCGTAGACATCAAAACCGGCAACCAATAAGTAATGAATGCGTTCCAATAAGGGGTATGTAATCAGCCAAGCAGTTTTGGGTGGCTGACCGACGAGACCTTTGACGACAGAAGCGCTGTCGCTGTGGCGAAAAATCGTCAAAGCGGCATTGGAATTTTTCTGATCGCCGTCCCAGATCAGGTCGAGATTGAGGCGGTTTTTTCCGCTAAAGGCGCGCTCCATTTGCTCGGCTTTGGCTTGCAAGAAATCTTTTTGCGAAGCGGAGTATTTCAACCAGTCCACCACGCGGGCGTTGCTTTCGTCTTCGGCCGGCAGACGCAAGTTGTAACTTTCTTGAGCTAGAAACGCCGACAATTTTTCAGCGGAAAAAACGTCGGGATCGACAAAGAAAACCCAAAAGTGATCGTCGATGACATCCAACGCCACTTGGCCGCGACACACCGGCCCCTTGATAAAGTTGTCGATAGAAAATTGCGCTTCTTCCAACATAAAGCGGTAACGTGAATCGACGGGCAGTGCCTGGAAGGCAATAAACGGGTTGCTGGCTACTTCAGGCGCATAAGACGGCAGCGTGGTCACGTCGTATGGCTTATCCAGAAACCATGTTTGCCATTTCTGCATGCGTGCGGCGTTCAACGCATAAGGCATGTGTGTTTTTTCAACAATGCTGCCTTGTTCCCGGCGCAAGCGGTACCAGAATTTATCCGTGCCTGGATCATCGTAAGGGCGGCGCGTGGCGATTTCTGCGATGGGCTCTCCTGGCGCGGTAGACGAACGCACGAGGCGAAAAAAGTAACGCTGGTGTGTGTTGTTGATTTGGACATCATCAAAATACAAATGCGCCAAAAAAAGGTGCTCGTAAATGTAACGGCTGACGAGTTGTTGTTTGAGTGAGGGCGCGTTGAAAAAACCTTCCCAAGCGTCGATATTTTTGCGGATGGCGACAGGGATTGCCGGCGCCGCCGCGACGGGCGAGCCGGCGGCCAACCAGTTTTCGATGGTGGAAAACTCCTGGTCGGATAGCGCGGGCAAACCGTAAGGCATGCCCCACAGCGGATGCTCCTGTTCATACGCGTCCATGGTTTCAATTTTGGGGCAGGTCTGTTTGCGATCGAGAGCAAAAGTGAAATCTTTGTCGTTGAGCACGGCCTGTTCCGGCAGCGGTTGCTGGCGTTTCAATGCCAACAGGCGATACAGCACGCTGCCCTGCAAGTTGGCTGTGCGGTTGTTCTCGCGCTCATTGAGTACAGGATGAAAGTTTTTGTGCCGCCACTCAGCAGGTGATTGCGCGTCAATGTAGAGTCGAGAAGGTTCGGCTGCCAGTAAACGGTTGCTGTAGACAAGCTCTGCATTGGCACCGCGAGTAATGCCGTCCCAAGAGGTGAGATTTTGTTGGCAGGGTGCATCGTAGCAGCCGTGACACACCACACAGCGCTGCTCCAGCAATGGCTGTATGTCGCGGTGGTATTCTGGTGTGCTGGGCGTTGGCGGTGGCGTGGGCTGTGCATAGCGCGTGCTGTCGGGCTTGCCGAAACGCTGATCCAGTTGATGCAGCATGATCGGCGTACAGCCGACGAGCAGGACAGTGAGTAACCAAAAGATGATTTTATTGCGCACAGTGAGACTCGCTTGCGTAAATAAAGTGGGCAGTCAGAAATATTCCTGAGCCACGACAATAAGACATAGAATTGCTGCAGGAAATAGTGAGGAGAAAAATCAGATGAAATATTTATGGTCGAGTGTGTTGCTGGTGTTGTTGGCCGGTGTATCGGCGTGCTCTTCTCGCAACGATGTGTTCACACCAGAAACGCTAACCGGCAATGAATCCGTGTTATATCTCTACCGCCCCAAAGCCTCCACACCGGGTTTGGCAAAGCCATTGTTGCTAAGTTATCCCGAAGTGTTTATCGATGGCCGCAGCATGGGTGTTATTCCCTACAACCGTCGCCTGGCGTTAAAACTGCAGCCCGGTCAGCATGAGCTGCGTCTCACCGGATTGACGGCGCAGGCGCGCGGCTGGGAAGCGCACGATATTCGCCGCAAAATCACTCTGCCCGCCGGTGAGGCGAGTTACCTGCGCTTGCGTGTGGAGTACGATTTGAGCCGCATGAATTTGGGTCAGCCCAAAGCGCAGTACAGCATCATGTTGACGCCAGTGCGCGAGGATGATGCCGTGTACGAGATACGGCACGTTCCCGCTGCGCGTTGATGTGTTGATGGCTAGAGCTTCATAACCGCCGTCATGAACAGTACATCGCCTTGCAGGCGGTTTTCGGTGTCCAACTCGTCGTAGTAGCGCAGGTTGAGCACAAGTTCGCGCGTGCCGCCCAACGGCAGCGTGGCTCCCAGCACGGGGCCGACGGCGAGCGCCTGCCCTTTGAATGCGCCGAGCTTGGCGCCATCGCCGCTGTCGCCACTGGTCTGCTGGTAGGCGTAACCGGCCAAGCCGACGTAGGCATATTTTGATAAATGCTGAATAGCCGCCCATTCAAGGTGCAGCTCGTCGCCCGTGTCATAGTCGGTAGCGCGGTTTTCATCGTTGAACGTCCAGCCCGCTATAGCGGAGAACTCGCGCCCGTTTTCCATGTTCAAGTAGGTGAATGCGGCATTGGGTTCAATGGCCCAGTAGTTGCGTCCGGCGTTGACTGGATCGCTCTTGTGGTACTCGCCAGTGGGCATGTAGACGTTCACCCCTGTGGTGTAGTGCCAAGAGCCCTGATGCCAGCCGACCAAGCCACTGGCGATGGCATCGCCCATGTTTTCGGTGGAGAAACTGGTCGCACCGAAACGCGTGCCGCTGCCGACAAATCTGCGACTGCGGCCATCAGCCGTAGTCAGCGTGACGTCAGCCGTGCCATCGACAGATGCCGCTAAATCCAAATCGGCGTTGATAAAGGGTACGATCAGCGCGACAGCAGGCTGCCCGCCCGCCAGCTTGGTGTCGAATACGTGCATGGCGGTGAAAATATCCGCCGCCATCGACATATTGACGCGCGTTTGCAAGCGAGCATCAATATTGGCTTTGACGCCGAGCTGTCCGCCACCGCCCAGGCTCGGATAATCCAATACCTGCGTTCTGTTGGCCTTCAGGTTACGGCCGCCATCCACCCATGCGTCGTAGTTGTAATGATCGTATTTGACGTAGGTACCTGGCTCCGGCAAATAACCGGCCTGCGGACCGGCGATACCCAACAGGTAGTCGCCCATACCGCCTTCGGCGGCGTGTAACTGTGGGCTGGCGAGCAGTGTTGCCATCACCACGGCTGAACCTATTGTTTGACGAGGTGCTGCGGTCGACATCATTTTTCTCCGTGCGATTGTTGATGCGCTGCTGGATTGGATGGTGGCTCAGGCAGTGCCACAGAGCCAAATAATACTGACATGGAAGCTGCTCTCACACTGCCCAACAACATCGGTGCAGCCGATTCGGCCGCTAACTGCTCTGCGCGCTGTTTCAATTGTTTGACCGTGTCAGGAT
>CAZZNL010000202.1:0-3626 GCA_964655625.1 uncultured Pseudomonadales bacterium | reverse complement strand
GGTTTGAGCATATTGCCCGCATCCATAGCGCCTTCTGCCTTACCAGCACCCACCATGGTGTGTAACTCATCAATAAACAGGATGATATTGCCCTCCTGTTTTGCCAGCTCATTCAACACAGCTTTCAAGCGCTCTTCAAAATCGCCCCGGAATTTAGCACCTGCCAACAATGCGCCGAGATCCAGTGACAGTAGCCGCTTATTTTTCAACCCTTCAGGCACTTCACCGTTGACGATGCGCTGCGCCAACCCTTCCACAATGGCCGTTTTGCCCACACCGGGCTCACCAATCAGTACAGGATTGTTTTTTGTGCGCCGCTGCAGCACTTGAATGGTGCGGCGAATTTCATCATCGCGGCCGATAACAGGATCAAGTTTGCCGCTCTCGGCGCGCTCGGTCATATCAATGGTGTATTTATCCAAAGCCTGGCGTGAAGACTCTGCATTGGGATCATCGACCGATTGCCCTGCACGCAACTCAGCGATTGCCTGCTGCAACTGCGCTATTTGGCCAAACTTTTTCAGCAGCGTACCCAGCGTGCCGCCATCTTGTGCCGCCGCCATCAACACCGCTTCACTGGCAATGTATTGATCCCCTTGTTGCTGGGCGTATTTGTCGGCCAGATTGAGCAGCTTTACCAACTCTTGCGACATGGAAACATCGCCCGTAGGCGTGCTAACGCGAGCCTGTTTTTCTAACTCCTCATCCAGCGCATGGCGCAAGCCCGCCACATCGTAGCGTGCTTTTCGCAACAAGGGTTTCACGCTGCCGCCCTGCTGATCCATCAATGCCGCCAGCACATGCACCGGCATTATTTGGGTGTGATCCAGTTTCACCGCCAAGGACTGCGCATCCGCGAGAGCGTTTTGCAGCTGGCTGGTCAATTTATCAACGCGCATACAGTAAACCTCAACAAAACAGGTATCAGATGAGCACTAGATGGGGATGTTCACCTCCAGTTCAAGCTACCGCTTTTCCTGCAGGCTATTTTTATTGCGGAAGATCAAAAGGAAGTGTGACAGTAAAACGTGTGCCATGACCCAACACGCTTTGCACTTCGATACGACCGCCCATTACCGTCACCAGTTGTTTACAGATCGACAACCCCAAACCAAAACCTGTGCGCGACCGCGATGGAGTACTCTCTTGCACATAGGGATCAAATGCCCTTGCTATAAAGTCATCTGACATCCCGATACCTGTATCTTCTACTACGAATGTCGCCAACAGGCTATGTGCCGTTTTTTCCAGCACATCCACTTTAAGGCTGACTCGGCCTTCATCGGTAAACTTGAACGCATTCGTCAATAAGTTGTTCAATATCCTGGAAAATTTTAATTTATCACCAATAACCACTGATGGCATATCTGCACTGATATTCAGAGAAAATTCAATAGCTTTTTTGTTTTGCACCAAGCCTATCGCCGTTTCTATATCCCGCATTACAGCAATGGCATCAAACTGCTCCGTATGCAAAGCGCCATTGTTACCCATTTGCATTCTGGAATAACTCAGAATGTTATCAATAATCCCAATAACGCTATTACACGTTCCCTGAATAATCGACAGATAACGATCGCGCTTTTCTGGTGACACAGGCTCGCGCAACAGCTCTACCGCACCAATCACTGCTGAGAGTGGCGATTTAATATCGTGTGTAACCTTATCAACAAATTCACGACGCGCCTGCATCTCTGCATTCAGCTTCATCAATTCACCTTCTGCCTGCTGCTTACCATGTTCCGCTGAAAAAATACGTGCCACTGCCGCAATAAAGAAACAGTCCGCCTGAAAGGTAAGCCCTATCTCATAGCCATACCGGGCCACCAAAGAATAAGGGAAATACCCGTAAGCCATCAGTGATGAGTAAAAGACCAGTAATGCAAATAAAACAATCCCCACACTGGTCAAGATATTTTCTTTACCTTGCAATGCCAACGAAAAAAGAGCCAGCAACAACGAGAAAAACAACAGAGCGGAGTTACAGGCAACCAAAACCACTATCAACAAGTCTTTTTCAACGAAAGGAATCATTAATAAACACAGCAAATCCGCCGCAACAAAGACCAGCATCAGCCTGTTTACCAATGGAGCCCAAGCTGCCAGCTGATACAGCTGGCGCAACATAAAGACGAACACTATTCCCTGAATACCGTGAATCAACAGATAAGCAGAATTATTCCACTGCGGATAATCATCCAGCATTTCACGAGACACAACGCCAGCCAAATACATCACAGAAAAATAGCTGCAGAGTGCAAACAACAAGATAATGAACTCCTGCCCTATTTTTCTGGTGTACAAAATGTATATGACCCAGAAAAATATCGCCGCATACAGCATACCCAAGATGCCACCGACAAAACGGCCACTAAATGTTGCATCTCGAACAAATGACTTTTCATCAATCAAGGTGGGCATGAACAACACAGCGAAAGATGAATTGATCGCCATATTGACTGTCAATGTTTCTCCCGCCGGAACATCCAAATGAAAGGCAAAGTAGTAATGATCCAGATCCCAGCTGTCGCGCGGTTTTTCCAACCCTGTGCGCACAACCTTTACTACTTTTTCACCGACACTGGCCTGTAAATCAATCTGGTTAAACAGCAACTGGTTCAGATCGAACACCAAAGAACGAGCCACTACATCATCATTGCGCACAGAGAAACGGAACCACGTGGTGCGCAGCGGACGCACGGGATTTGTTTTTTCAATACTGGCAAAAACACTGTCAGGTAATTGCGCTGCCTGCGTGAGATCCAATGGCGTATTAGTACCAACGTAATACCCTGTGTTCTCCAGCAACAACAAAGGCTTCTCCATCGGCGCTCGACTCAGAACAACGGGCTCTATAGCAAAAACAGATATAGACCACACCAGTGCCAGCACGGCCAGCAATGCAGCAAATCCTTGGCGAACTAACCTATTCATAATATCCCTGTTGGCAATCCCGACCTCTCCTGCTTTTGAGTATGGACAAACTTTTGCATTCTGTAAAACGATCGCCCGCACCGGCTTATTGGCGCCAGATCAGTGTCGCCATACGCCCAGTATCACCATCGCGCCGGAAGGAATAAAAACGTGCGCTGTCTGCCACAGTATCTTCACCACCGCCATAAACTGCGGTGATACCCCATTGCCTCAACAGCAAGCGTGCCAGTGCGTAAATATCTGCCAAGTAATTGCCATTGGCCTGCTCAACAAAACATGAACGCACTGATTGTGCTGAACATTCTGTCCACTGCGCGACAAATTGCTCGCAGACATCAACACCCACTTCAAAACTGTTCGGCCCAATCGCCGGCCCCAACCAAGCCAAAATTTCTGACCGCTGACAGGTGAAATTGTCTACCGTGGTTTTTAACACGCCCGCCACCAGCCCGCGCCAGCCGGCATGAGCAGCAGCCACCTCACGGCCATCGCGACTACAAAACAGTACTGGCAGGCAATCGGCTGTCATCACTGCACACACTTTGCCGGGCTGGTTGCTGTAGCAAGCATCGTATTCAGGAGGATTTTTGATGACACTCACGCCATCGAGACGCAACACATCCACACCGTGCACTTGTGTCAACCACACCGGCATTTCCGGCAGCGACAACTGTTGCTGCACCCGTTCACGA
>CAZZNL010000201.1:0-3628 GCA_964655625.1 uncultured Pseudomonadales bacterium | reverse complement strand
TGTTCGCTCAAACCGTACTCTTCCAGCCGATAAGCATGTTTACCGTGCTTGCCCATAGGGTGCGCATCGGCATACTGTTGAAAACGCGCCTCTGTTTCTTTTGACAACGGCAACTGAAAGTGCTGATAAATACGCTTGGCCGTGCCGACACCATCAGCAACAAAATCATTGAACTGCACATCGACAACGCGTTCAGGTGCGATTGCTTTGCGCTGTTCGATACTGGCTTCCATTTTTCTGGCCAAATATTCCAGCACCACTTTGCCAAATTGCTGGCGATCAAACTCGCGACCTATCATCATGGATTCCATCATGCTGGCATAAGAAGTGACGCACTCCAGCGGATTGCGATGCGTGATCACAATCGCACAATCGGGAAACAGCGCTGTCAGGCAATCCAGTGCCCACAAATGCGCCGGCGCTTTAAGCAGCCAGCGCTCTCCCGGCCGCTGCCACTGCAACATGCGCAACAAGTCGGCGTAGTAGCGATAGCTGGGGAAATGATCTTGCTGCTGAAACCAGGAGCCGTAAGGCTCCATCAACACCTCAACACCAAACTGCACATCTTGAAACGTGTGATTCAACAGATGAATACATTCCTCCGGGGTATCTGCTGTGGTGTAGTGAATTTTGTCGAAATTGGGATTTTTCTTATGTGCATCTTCGTAAAAACTTTTTAACTGCACATAGCGCGGGTCTTCATGTTCTGGCGGGTTACCTGGCAGAGGATCTGGACTCATGCCCTCCCACAATTTCAGCGGTCGCGCGGCTGTGTCTTGTGACAATAAATTCAATAAAGCCGATGTACCGGTGCGCGGCAAACCGGTGAGAAACATCGGTGCTTTGATGGAAACCTGATGTATGTCTGGATGATGTTGCCACGCCGCTTCGATTTTCAGTCGCACCTGCAATAATTTCACCAAGCGCTTACGATTGCGTTTAATGCCGCGCTCATCAAAGCCGTTTTGCGTATAGGTTTCGATCAGTTTTTGCAGACCCGGCTTGAAATCGTCCGCGCCGAAATCATGCAACCCCGTTGCTGCTGAAGCCTCCGCCAGCAGGGTTGCCATATCGAATGCCGCTTCACTCATACTCAACCTCACAGTTCTTTTATTTTCACGACGCGCACTTGCGGCTGTGGATGCTCGCTAGCGCGCACCCAACGCAAACACAGCGTGCCTGTATTGCGACCACACGTATCCAACCAATTGGCTACAGACAATGCTTGCTTACTGATGACAATACGCACTGATCCGTCACTGTTGTACTGTGCTGTACCTTTATTCACGTGCACAGGGAAGTAGCGGTAGTCCAAACTTTCCAACCAATAATTACCCAACTGCAAATTCCAGAAATCACACACGGGTGGTGTAAATTCCACCGCCAAAGCCTCATCATCTGCCAACTGAAAATAACCGTGGTAGTAGGCAATATTTGGATCACCGCCGGCCGCCAGTGCTTTTTCCGGATCAAAACGCGGCAATTCATTCGGGTGCTGACGAAAATCCTCCGTCCACTGCGCAAATAAACGCGCAGTGCCGGATACAAACAATGCAGCACCTGCCAAGGCTTTATCCACACGCTCGGCTGATAAATGACGCGGCTGATTTGCACCGTCGATGCGCTCTATGCTGACTTGTGCGGGAATTTCTTTTTTGTGATTGATACGCGTTTGGCGCACCTGGATCAAACGTGTCTCTGGCGACATGCACAGCCAGTTTCCCGGTTGCGGTGTACTGGAAGCGATAATTTCAAACGAACCGTCATCGGCCATTTGCAAATCTTTCGCTTCCAAATAACCCGCCGTATCCAATGAAGCGGTTTTGCCATAACCGCCCGCCTGCGCGCCAAACCCCAGATAATGCACCGTGCCGCGCGTGCCGGTAATGCGATAGGTGTAATTGCCGTTTACTGGCGCGGTGAGATAAATATTGTCGGGGTTATCCATACCCATTTTGATTGTTTCATGTACGCCGCGCGTAAAGGCCGGTGCCTGTGTATCCGCCGCTTCTAAAAAAGATTCCAGTGCACCGCGCGTCAAGCGCGCGAGATAGCGCCAGCCCTCTGCGCGATCCAGCGCAGTGTCAGGCGCAGTGTTGGCCAACACCACATCATGCCCCGCTTTTTTCAATGCATCACAAAAATCATCCCAACTGCGACCGTCCATGACGCGAGCAATGGACGCCTCTCTTGCGGCTTGTTTGCTGTCACTCATCACTGACTCTCTGTTGAATTTTGTTGACTGCAGCATAACAAAGCGCGCTCACAACAGAACTGCGGGGAGCCACAGTGGGCGAAGCGGGCAAAAGTCTATACACCATCATCCTTCGCACTGTGTCACAGCCATTTCCCACAGATTGTCTATACTCAAAGTGAGCCACTAAGGGAGGGCTTCCCCATGAAACGCCACTACTATGTGACCAAAAACCTGGATGAACTGGAATCCACCAAAACGGAACTGGAACAGGCAGGTATCAGTCCCGCCCACATCCGCGTACTGACCGAAGATACTGTCGGCACCCAAGCGCATCATTTGCGAACTGTCAGCGATTTGATGAAGAGCGATGCCGTCCACACAGCCGTGATCGGCGCCCTACTCGGTTTGTTGCTGGCTGCGTGCGTGCTGGCTTTGGCGCATCTTTCGGGGCTGGCATTGGCCGCCAGCTGGACGCCGTTCATTCTGCTCAGTGCTGCCATTTTGGGCTTCTGCACTTGGGAAGGCGGACTGCTAGGCATTCAACGCCCCAATCATTTGTTGCGACGTTTCATGGGAACCATCAAGAAAGGGCGGCATGTGATGCTGGTTGATGTGGATGCCCAACAAGAACCCATGTTGGCTCGCATTGTAGCTCTGCATCCGGCACTGCGCGCCGCGCATGACGACCTGCCGAGCGCCCACGGGGTGTTGCAGTGGAAATAACCACTGACTGGGAGAGATAAGGAAGCGGGAGCCTACGCTGGCGAGCTGGTAGCGCATCGCAGATTCCGTGGATGCGCTACCATGCGCCCCTGTTTTTCTGCCGGACACGCCGCCATGAGCCTCGCCAAACGCATCATTCCCTGCCTCGATGTCGACCGCGGTCGCGTGGTGAAAGGTGTGCAGTTTGTCGATATCCGCGATGCGGGAGATCCGGTGGAAGTGGCGCGCCGTTACAACGAGCAGGGTGCAGACGAAATTACCTTTCTCGACATCACCGCCAGCAGCGATGATCGCGCTACCACCTACGACACGGTAGAGCGCATGGCGAGCCAAGTGTTCATTCCGCTGACGGTAGGCGGTGGGGTACGCACGGTGGACGACATTCGCCGCCTGCTCAACGCCGGTGCCGACAAGGTGAGCATCAACACCGCCGCCATCCACAGCCCCGACTTTGTGCGCGAAGCCGCCGAGCGTTTTGGCTCGCAGTGCATTGTGGTAGCCATCGATGCCAAGCGCGTGAGTGCCGACAACGAGCCAGGGCGTTGGGAAATTTTTACCCATGGCGGCCGCAAGGCCACCGGCATCGACGCAGTGGCATGGGCAAAAAAAATGGCCGGTTTTGGCGCGGGCGAAATCCTCCTCACCAGCATGGATCGCGACGGCACCAAGAACGGTTTTGACCTGGGTGTGACACGCGCCATCTCGGAT
>CAZZNL010000200.1:0-3636 GCA_964655625.1 uncultured Pseudomonadales bacterium | reverse complement strand
CCAGTTCGCTGAAAATGCGCACAAAACACACGGCAAGTCCATGGTGATCATCGGCGCGGGTATCAATCACTGGTATCACTGCGACATGAGCTATCGCGGTGTAATCAATCTGCTGATGTTGTGCGGTTGTATCGGTCAAAGCGGCGGTGGCTGGGCGCACTATGTGGGACAAGAAAAACTGCGTCCACAAACCGGTTGGACGGCGCTGGCTTTTGCTCTCGATTGGTCGCGACCGCCGCGCCAACAAAACAGCACCAGTTTTTTCTACGCGCACACGGATCAATGGCGTTACGAAAAATTGTGGCTGGATGAAATTGTCAGCCCGCTGGCTGATCGCAATCAGTACGGCGGCCACATGATTGATTTCAATGTGCGCGCCGAGCGTATGGGCTGGCTGCCGAGCGCACCTCAACTCAAAACCAATCCGCTCCATCTTGCGACACAAGCTGAAAAATCCGGTCTTGCGCCAAGGGATTTTGTGGCTGCCGCATTAAAAAACGGCAACTTGCAAATGAGCTGTGAAGACCCGGACGCGCCGGAAAATTGGCCGCGCAATTTGTTTGTGTGGCGCAGCAATTTGCTCGGCTCCAGCGGCAAAGGCCATGAATATTTTTGCAAACATTTGCTCGGCACCGGTCACGGCGTGCAAGGCAAAGACCTTGGCGTAGATGATGCCAAACCCGCTGAAGTGAAATGGCACGACACCGCACCACAAGGCAAACTGGATTTGCTGGTGACCCTGGATTTTCGTATGAGCACGACTTGTCTGTATTCCGACATCGTGTTGCCGACTGCCAGCTGGTACGAGAAAAATGATCTCAACACCAGCGATATGCACCCATTCATTCATCCGCTCTCCACGGCAGTGGATCCGGTGTGGGAATCGCGCTCCGATTGGGAAATCTACAAAGGCTTTGCCAAAGCATTCAGCGAAATCTGTGTTGGCCATTTGGGTGTGGAGCGCGACACCGTATTAACACCACTGATGCACGACAGCCCGGCAGAATTGGCGCAGCCGTTGGGTGTGAGCGAATGGAAACGCGGCGATTGCGACGTGATTCCCGGTAAAACCGCACCGCAAGTGACTGTGGTGGAGCGCGATTACCCCAACACCTATAACCGTTTCACCTCGCTTGGCCCGTTGATGGAGCGCATCGGCAATGGCGGCAAAGGCATTGCCTGGAACACCGCCACAGAAGTTGAGCAACTGGGGCAATTAAACGGTGTGGTGCAAGAAGCCGGCGCGTTTCAAGGCCGCCCGCGCATCATCAGTGACATCGACGCCTGCGAAGTGATTTTGCAACTGGCACCCGAAACCAACGGTCATGTTGCGGTAAAAGCATGGGACGCACTGGGCAAAGTCACCGGGCGCGATCACGCGCATCTCGCCTTACACCGTGAAGATGAAAAAATCCGCTTTCGCGACATTCAGGCGCAACCGCGAAAAATTATCAGCTCGCCCACTTGGAGCGGTATTGAAAGTGAAACGGTGAGTTACAACGCCGGTTACACCAATGTGCACGAGTTGATTCCCTGGCGCACACTCACCGGGCGACAACAGTTTTATCAGGATCATCCGTGGATGATTGCTTACGGCGAGGCACTTTCCAGTTATCGCCCGCCAGTCGACCTGAAAGCCACTGCCGGTATGTTTGGTGTCAAACCCAACGGCAACCCGGAAATAGCGCTCAACTTCATCACGCCGCACCAGAAATGGGGCATACACAGCACCTACACCGACAATCTGTTAATGCTGACATTGAATCGCGGCGGCCCCGTGGCCTGGATCAGCGAAGACGATGCGCGCCGCGCCGGTATTGAAGACAACGACTGGATGGAAATATTCAACCAGAACGGCGCGGTGGCGGTGCGCGCAGTGGTGAGTCAGCGCGTGAAGCCCGGCATGGTATTGATGTATCACGCACAGGAAAAAATCATCAATACACCCGGCAGTGAAATCACCGGTGTGCGCGGCGGTATTCACAATTCCGTCACGCGCATTGTATTGAAACCCACGCACATGATCGGCGGCTATGCGCAATACAGTTATGGCTTTAATTATTACGGCACTATCGGCACAAATCGTGATGAATTTGTCGTCGTGCGCAAAATGAAAAATGTCGATTGGCTGGATACACCACGTGGCGATGAATTGGCCGTTGCCTATCAGCGCCAAGGAGAAAACCCATGAAAGTGCGTGCACAAATTGGCATGGTGTTGAATCTGGACAAGTGCATCGGCTGTCACACATGCAGCGTCACCTGCAAAAACGTCTGGACCAGCCGCCCCGGCGTGGAATACGCCTGGTTCAACAACGTGGAAACCAAGCCCGGCATCGGCTATCCCAAAGAATGGGAAAACCAGACGCGCTGGAACGGTGGCTGGATGCGCAAAAAAGACGGCAGCATCGTGCCGCGCCAAGGAGGAAAATGGCAATTATTGATGAAAATCTTTGCCAATCCCAACCTGCCGGAAATTGACGATTACTACGAGCCGTTCACGTTCGATTACGAGCACTTGCATTCAGCGCCAGAAATGCAGGCAGCGCCCACCGCGCGTCCACGCAGCCTGATTACCGGGCAGCGCATGGAAAAAATTGAGTGGGGTCCTAACTGGGAAGAAATCCTCGGCGGTGAATTTAGCAAACGCTCGAAAGACAAGAATTTTGATGACATACAAAAAGATATTTACGGGCAGTTTGAAAATACATTCATGATGTATTTGCCACGTTTGTGCGAACACTGCTTGAACCCCACCTGTGTAGCCAGCTGCCCGAGCGGTTCCATCTACAAGCGCGAAGAAGACGGTATTGTCTTGATCGATCAGGACAAATGCCGTGGCTGGCGCATGTGTGTGTCTGGCTGTCCCTACAAAAAAATCTATTACAACTGGAAAAGCGGCAAAGCAGAAAAATGTATTTTCTGTTATCCACGCATCGAGGCGGGCCAGCCGACCGTGTGCTCAGAAACCTGCGTCGGGCGCATCCGTTATCTGGGTGTGTTGTTGTATGACGCTGACCGCATTGCCGAAGCCGCCAGCGTGGAAAAAGACAGCGACTTGTATCAAGCGCAGTGTGATATTTTCCTCAATCCAGAAGACCCTGCCGTCATCGAACAGGCGCGTCGCGATGGTGTGCCAGAGGCGTGGCTGGATGCAGCGCGTCACAGCTCTGTCTATAAAATGGCCATCGACTGGCAGGTAGCACTGCCATTGCACCCGGAATACCGCACGCTGCCGATGGTGTGGTATGTGCCGCCACTGTCACCTATTACCGCTGCCGCCAATGCCGGGCATATCGACACACACGGCGAATTGCCCGACATCAACCAGCTGCGCATCCCGGTGAAATACCTCGCCAACTTATTGACCGCTGGCGACACCGCGCCCGTGGTGCGCGCCTTGGAAAGGTTGTTGGCAATGCGCGCCTATCAGCGCAGCAAACGTGTGGATGGCGAAAAAAATCTCGCCGTTTTGCAGCAAGCTCAACTCACGGAAGCGCAAGTCGAAACCATGTATCACATCATGGCGATTGCCAACTACGAGGACAGATTTGTCATCCCCACTACACACCGCGAATATGCAGAAAACGCGTTTAATGTGCGCGGTGGCTGCGGCTTTTCATTTGGCAACGGTTGC
>CAZZNL010000199.1:2579-3675 GCA_964655625.1 uncultured Pseudomonadales bacterium | reverse complement strand
ACTACGGCGTGCTCATCCAACACGCCCATGCCAAGCAGGTTGCCGATAAATTCTTCCACTTGGCGTGCAGAGACATTTTCTGCGCCGACTTTCAATACATCTTTGTCGCGATCAGCAAAATACATATAGCCATCGGCTTCCAGGCGCGCCATGTCGCCGGTTTGAAACCAGCCGTCATCCGTGAAGGATTTTTTCATCGCTTCCGGGTTTTTGTAGTACTCCAGGAACAGCTGGATGCCGCGTGTACCGCGCACCCAAAGGTCGCCATTTTCACCTACCGCGCAATACTGGCCGGTTTCCGGGTTGATGATGGCGTATTCATAGCCGGGCGTGGGTACACCGATGTTCATTTCAGGTGAATCTTGCAACACGTCAGAGCGCGTGGCGTGGGTCACGGTTTCGGTCATGCCCCAAGTGGCGAAAGTCATCACTTTGAAGTGCTGTTCGATTAAATGCAGTTTTACGCCGGTAGACCAGGTTTTATAAAAATGCTCAGGCACGGGCTGTGCAAACATGGCCTTGATGGTGAAAGGGATCATCGAGGCGCGCGTCACTTTGTATTGCAGTGACAATTCCCAGAATTTGCTTGATGAGAATTTTGGTTGCAAGACTACGGTGCCGCCGACCCACAGCATGCTCCAGAACGTCCAGCTCTGTGCGTTGACGTGGAAACAGGGCAGGAAGCAGAGGTAGACATCTTCACTGGACATCAACAGGTTTTGCGAGCCGGTACGACCGCCCCACAGTGCGTTGGCATGGGTGTGTACTACGGCTTTCGGGCGCGAGGTGGTACCGGATGTATATTGAATACCTACGGGCAACAGCGGTTCTGGCACGCGGGCAGGAGCCTCTGTACCGTGTTGGTATAAGCTGTTCCAGCGTTCGTATTTTGCGGCAAAGGCGGCTTCTTCTGCGGAGGGTTCTTCGCCAGAGTTGTCATCCAGCACAATGAACCAAGGCAGGCTCTTGGCATTTTCAGCCAGTGCTTGAATAAACTTCGGCTGCGTGATGCAGCCGACGGCCTCGGAGTGTTCGGCAAAGTAGGTGAGTTCGTCGCCGACACAGCGGGTGTTAGTGGTGACGCCCACCGAGCCGA
>CAZZNL010000199.1:0-2569 GCA_964655625.1 uncultured Pseudomonadales bacterium | reverse complement strand
ACCAAGCGATCATCATTTCCGGACAGTTCTCTGCGTGGATCAGCAGTTTGTCGCCTTTCTTGACGCCTTTGGCGATCAGGCCGCAGGCCACGGCATTGATGTCATCCCAGAATTGCTGGTAGGTCCAATGGCGGCTTTTGCCCTCTTTGGGTTCCCAGGCGAGAAAGAGTTTATCGGGTGTTTGAGTGGCCCAGAGTTTGACCAGCCAAGGCACATCCTTGCCGGCAAAGGTATACAGCTCCGAGGAGAGCTGCGTGTTTAGCGCAGGTTTTGACATGGTTTTTTCCTGTGGTTTCAAATAATTACGTCATATATCTAAAGTTGTTTATTTAAAGTAATTTCTAGAATTAGCGGCGCTTAGGCAGCACGCTTTTCAGCTTGTCGTGTGCAGAAAGCAAGCATTTCTCCGTGGTTGGCCAGTCTATACAGGCATCAGTGATTGATACGCCGTACTGCAGTTTCGACAGATCTTCAGTGATCTTCTGGTTGCCGGCTCCGATATGGCTTTCGATCATCACCCCGATAATCGATTGATTGCCTTCCAGTATCTGATTGACGATGTTTTCCATGACCAGCACTTGCAGGTCGTGGTTTTTGTTGGAGTTGGCGTGGCTGCAATCCACCATGATGTTGGGTTTGATGCTGGCTTTGTGCAGATCTTGCTCGCACAGGGCGATGCTGACGGAATCATAGTTAGGCTTGCCGTCGCCGCCGCGCAAGACAACGTGGGTGTAGCTGTTGCCTTTGGTGGTGATGATGGCCACTTGACCTTCATTGTTGATACCGAGGAAGCGGTGTGGCGAGACGGCTGACTTAATGGCATTGACGGCTACCGTCATGCTGCCATCGGTGCCGTTTTTGAAACCGACTGCGCAGGAGAGACCGGAGGCCAGCTCGCGGTGTGTTTGTGACTCTGTGGTGCGCGCACCGATGGCGGACCACGAGATCAGGTCTTGCAGGTATTGCGGTGAAATCGGGTCCAGCGCTTCCGTGGCCGTGGGCAGGCCGAGCTCGGCGATGTCCAGCAGCAGTTTGCGACCGATATGCAAGCCTTCTTCAATTTTGAAAGAATCATTGATGTGCGGGTCATTGATCAGGCCTTTCCAGCCGGTCGTGGTGCGCGGCTTTTCAAAGTAAACCCGCATCACAATCAGTAGACTGTCTTTGACTTGCTCAGCCAGTGCTTTCAGGCGATGTGCGTAATCCATGGCCGCCTTGATGTCGTGAATAGAGCAGGGGCCGATGACAACCAACAGGCGTGGATCGGTACCATCCAGAATATTGCGCACCGCTTCACGTCCGGCCTTGACGGTGGCAATGGCAGCGGGTGTCAGCGGTAGGCGCGCTTTCAGCTCTGCGGGAGTGATAAGAATGTTCTGGGATTCGACGTTGATATTTTCAACGCCGTTATCGTTGATTGTAGACATCATGCTTCCAGGATAGATAGGTTTAGACAGGTGGTTGCTGAGCGACTTCCGATTCTACTGCACTTTCTACTGTGCTTTCTTGTGCAGCATGTGCTTCTGTTACATATTCTCCCACTGTGACGTCTCTTTCATTACACACTAAGAGCTACAACATTTATCTCAGATATTGCTGGCAATAAAGTGGGGTATTCACCTTTTACCTGCTGAGAATTTTGGAGTAACCTACGGCATCCTCATGTCTTTGGGGTGGTTAGTAAACCCGTTAACTTTCTGGAGTACACGGAAGCTTATGAATACAAAAATAACAGTAGCAGTCTCCACTGGCATTTTGCTAATGGCCTCTGCCGTACAGGTTGATGCAAAGGTCTCTCAAGCCGAGGCCAATAAATTGGGCACAGAGCTGACGCCAATGGGGGCTAATCCCAAGGGCAACGCAGCGGGCACGATCCCTGCTTACACAGGCACTGTTCTTGGCGCACCCAAGAATGTGGACTATAAGGGCACAGGTACTTACTACCCGAACCCTTATCCTGGTGAAAAGCCGCTGTTTGTCATCGATGGCAAAAACTACGAAAAGTACAAAGCGAATTTGTCAGACGGCCAGATCGCTCTGTTTCAGAAATACCCTAGCACGTTCAAAATGAAAATCTATCCAAGCAAGCGTGACGTGCGTTACGACGATTGGATTTGGAAAAACGTCAAGCAAAATGCCACTGAAGCAGAAATCGTGCCGAGCGGTAACGGTGTGCAAGGTGGCGTGGGTGGCCCTCCGTTCCCCATCCCACAAAATGGGGTAGAAGTGGTGTGGAACCATGAGTATTCACCCAACGTCTACTTTACCGAAGGTCAAGTGGCCAGTGCTGCAGTGTTCAATAACGGCAGTGTTTCTATGCGCAAGCAGATGGAAAGCCGTTATTTTCCTGTGTTCGATAAGAGCTTGTCGCGCGATCAAGTGATCAAGGCCAACTTTAACGCCAAGGTATTGGTTGAAGTGACTGATCCTCCACGTGAAAAAGGTAAAGTGACCTTGGTGCATGAGTTCCAAGATCTGACGGAACTGCCGCGTAACGCTTGGCAGTATCTGCCCGGTACGCGTCGTGTACGTCGTGCGCCTACTATCGCGTATGACTTCCCGGATGGCC
>CAZZNL010000198.1:2514-3685 GCA_964655625.1 uncultured Pseudomonadales bacterium | reverse complement strand
GTGACAGATATATTCAAAAGCAACTCGGATTCTACCTTCCTGAAAAAGGCTGGCATTACCGATTTTGAAGATCCTCGCTATGACAAATATGTTGATCGACTGCAAAAGCTGCGAGGTATTTCCGATTACAAATACCGGATGGATATTCTTGAAAGAACTTTGTCATACGAAGAAGTGACAGAGATCTTTGTTCGGGTCAATTCACTCGGTGCAAAATTGCGTGGGTCTGATTTGGCGATGGCTCAGATCACTGCCAAATGGAAAGATTCGCTCAAGGAGTTTGAAAAATTTCAGGATGAATTTGATAAAAAAGGATTTGATACTGAAATTGGCACATTCATCCGTGCGCTGGTTTGTTTTTCCACAGAGCAAAGTCGATTCCGTACTGTGAATGCCTTGCCGGTTTCACGATTACAGGATGGTTGGAAATCTGCAATCAACGGACTGGAGTTTTCTCTGAACTTTTTGAAAAGCAATGTTGGCATAGAGTCAATAGCGCTACTCTCTTCGCCATACTTTCTGATAACAGTGGCAGCCGTGGGTGCTAAGTTTGGATACAGCCTTAATTCTGAACAGGAAAGTCTATTGCGGATGTGGGTTCTGGCGGCGAATGCGAAGGGGCGTTATAGCCGTGGTTCATCGGAAAGTATGTTGGATCAGGATCTGAATGCCATTAACAAAGGAGCTGGCATTCAAGGCATGCTGGATAACCTAAAACAGCAATTTGGCCGCATCGAAATTTCCCCTGAAGATCTTGAGGGAAGAAACCAGCGCAGCGGTTTGTTCAAAACCATGTATCTGCTGTTCAAAAGCAAAGGAGCCAAGGATTGGGAAACCCGACTGGTGATCGATTTGGATCACTCAGGATCACAGCACAAGTTGCAGTTTCATCACATCTTTCCAAAGGCCTATCTTGATAAACATTACGAAGGCAGGCAGATCAACGACATTGCCAATCTGGCATTCATTGGTGGAAAAACCAACAGGAAGATCAGCAAGAAAGGCCCTTTAGAGTATTTTCCAGTCATTTTGCAGGAGCAAGGACAAGAACTATTTGATCACCAATGTGTGCCCACAGAAAGCGAGTTGTTGGCGCGGGAGGCTTTTCCAGCGTTTCTTACCGAAAGAAGAAAGATGATTGCACAAGAGTTGAATGATTTCTTGTTCAAAC
>CAZZNL010000198.1:0-2414 GCA_964655625.1 uncultured Pseudomonadales bacterium | reverse complement strand
AATGATTTCTTGTTCAAACCATGAAATGTAATTGATCAGTGTGCTTCACAAATTTATCTTATTTTTTTCATGCAGGCCTGCCTCGTAGACCCAAAAGCCAAAAACGCTTGTCCATTGGCATCATTGGGCACAGCACACAAAGCACTTGCTCTGGCAAACAGTCGACACAATCCATCTGCGTTATTTTCAATAGTCATCATGCCGTTGGGTGGAAAGCGGATGTATTTGCCTGAACAATTCTGTGGAATTTGTGCCACTTTTGCCCATGCTTGTCGCGCACGGTACTGCAAGGTATTGGCCGCATCATAGCCAGGACTTTGCACATGGTAAGCGGCATGATTTAACAGCAGCATGACCCTGTAGTAAGGCTTGCCTGCGGGTGAGCAGGCCATTTGCCAGATGGCATCCACAACAGGGCGATCGTTCTGCCTTTGTCCGTTGTGTATCTCTGTGTGCTTCCAACGCGCGTAGTGCTGCATTTTTTTCACAAACTTGATGATCGATGTGTCGGCAATCCTACTGAATGGAAGACCATTGTATTCAGGTACACGAAGCTCCATACAGGCGACAGTGATACAACGATTGTTCTGCATGATGTTTTCAATAGTGGCTAACGCATCTGCCAATCGATTTTCCAAAAAAGGACCGTGCTCTATGGCGAGAGGAATACCTTGGTAGTGTTGGTCGTAGATGATGTTGTCAGTCATGGTGCGCCTCGTATTATTTTGCTCATACTGTTGTATTTTCTGTAAATAATTACGGATAAACTTAGCTGACAAGCATTGGAAAATTTTTCACGCATATATCACGCCTGTGCATTCACTGTTGCAGGAGTTTTTATGCGAAAGACAAGAAAACAATCAAAACAAGTTTATGTTACCCATGAGCCATTAACTGCTCATCAAGTTTTAGAGAAAGCCGCTGAGATATTGGCTGAATCATTTAAAAGTGGTGAACAGCTCAACAATCCACAATCCGTTAAGCAATATCTGTCTTGCCAATTAGCCAAAAAGAAGCGCGAAGTGTTTGCTGTGTTATTGCTGGATACCAGTCATAGACTCATTGAATACCACGAGTTGTTTTACGGCACGATTGATGGCGCCAGTGTTTATCCAAGAGAAGTGATACGGTAATCCCCCCTAAAAACCACCGGCTTCAAAAGTAGAAAATTCTCGTAACATGACCCGAGGAGGTTCTACATGCGCACATCGAAGTTTACCGACAGCCAGATCATGGCGATTTTGAAGCAGGCCGAGGGCGGCACACCTGTTCCGGCGCTGTGTCGCGAGCACAACATCAGCAGCGCGACGTTTTATAAATGGCGAGCACGCTTTGGCGGCATGGATGTGTCGCTGATGGCGCGTCTGAAGGAGCTGGAAGACGAAAACCGCCGCTTGAAGAAGATGTACGCCGAGGAGAAGCTGAAGGCAGAGATTGTGCAGGAGGCGCTCACAAAAAAGTGGTGAGGCCATCTCAGCGCAAAGAGATGGCCCAGCGTGCGGTGACGGAAAACCGTGTCAGCATTCGCGTGGCGTGTCAGGCGTTTGCTATTAGCGAAAGTTGTTATCGGTATGAAGCCAAGCTGTCTGATGAAAATGCTGAGATTGCTGACTGGTTGATCCGCTTGACGAACAACCAAAAGAACTGGGGCTTTGGTTTGTGTTATCTGTTTTTGCGCAACGTCAAAGGTTTTGCTTGGAACCACAAGCGCGTGTATCGCATTTATCGCGAGTTGGAATTAAACCTCCGCATCAAGCCGAAAAAGCGCATTGTTCGTGAGAAACCGCTGCCATTGTCGGTGCCAACAACGATCAACACATCGTGGTCGATGGATTTTATGCACGACAGTTTGAGCAATGGGCGCGCCTACCGTTTGTTCAATGTGATTGATGATTTCAATCGTGAAGCCTTGGGCATGGAAATTGATTTTTCACTGCCGTCTTTGCGCGTGATACGCACACTGAATCAGATCATCGAGTGGCGAGGTGCACCGCAAAAAATTCGCTGCGACAATGGGCCGGAGTACATCAGCCATACACTGAAGCACTGGGCAGAACAGCGCGGTATTTGCATTGAATTTATTGAGCCGGGTAACCCGCAGCAAAATGCGTATATTGAGCGTTACAACCGCACGGTGCGCTATGAGTGGCTGGGGCAATACCTGTTTGATTCGTTAGATGAAGTGCGAGATGTTGCCACGCGCTGGCTCTGGACTTACAACCATGAACGGCCGAACATGGGCATCGGCGGCATCACCCCGATGCAAAAACTGGCGCGAGCGGCGTGATGGCTGTGCACTTGTGGACAACACCGCACGCGGTGATTGCCCACAGGGCGCACAGCACAACGACCACATCAAACCAGATGGCCAAACGTTCTACTTTTGAGAACGGTGAAAAATGGGGGGATTACCA
>CAZZNL010000197.1:0-3714 GCA_964655625.1 uncultured Pseudomonadales bacterium | reverse complement strand
ATATAGCCCAACGTGCATACGGCAAAGTAAAACGGTTTTCGTTCACTGTTAATTACAGAACCCAATAGGCAGCCGGTGGCAACAATGATGAGGTGGCCAAATAGCGTCAAGCTGTAAAAATGGATTTCACCCAGCGCGCTGTATTGCAAAAAATAAATAAAGTGGCTGAAAGCTGTGATGTGTTCATTATTGGGGTAGAAAAAAGCGCCGAGTTTTTGTGGAACGGTTTGCGCTAATGCCAGTTGCTTAAAAAAACCGAAAACATCGTTGAGATCATCAAACTTGGGTGTTTGATCAGTGAGAAGGGCAGCGCTGGTGAGGTAGATGACGATGACTGACAGTGCAAAGACATACCAATAACGGGAGGTCAGGATGTTGTTGGTGGATGCGTGAGTCATTCGTGAAGCAGATCAGTCAAAACGCGGTGCGCGTTTTTCCAGAAACGCCGTTACCGCTTCGATGTTCTCTGGTGTGCCGACTTGGCGCATCATTGCAGCCAGTTCCAGTTCGCGAGTGGTTTGGATGGTGGCAGCATGAGATTGCAGCAGCAGACGTTTGGTTTCGCGCAAGGCGTTGCGCGGCCATTGCGCAATATCGGTGGCGCGCTCCTGTGTTTTGGTCAGTAGTACATCATCGGCAAAAACTGCTTTGGCGATGCCAGTGCTGACTGCTTTTTCAGCATTGACCCACTCGGCAGTAAACAATAATTCCGCCGCCTGTTGATAGCCGATATTGCGCGCCAAGGTGTAACTGCAAGCGGCTTCTGGCACTAAACCCAAATTGACAAATGGAAAGCGCAGTTTTAGCGACTCTCCCACATACACTACATCGCAGTGCAGCAGCGAGGTGGCACCAAACCCGATGGCCGCCCCTTTGGCAGCCGCCAGCAGTGGCTTATCGAGCTTCACCAGTTCGTCCATCATCTGTTCAAACGGTGGTTGTTCGTTGGGTTCACCAGTGAGGTCTGACAGATCGACACCCGAAGAAAAATCTTTGCCAGCGCCTGTCAGCACTACGACAGAAACAGCATCGTTTTCGCGCACTTCACGCAGACAATCGCGCAATGTTAACCATGCTTCGCGGTTGAAGGCGTTTTTGCGCTCGGGGCGATTGAATGTGAGTGTGGCGATGCGCTGATGAATATCGACAAGAACAGTGCTCATGATGTTGCCTGCTAGAAAGTATTTGTTAAAAAATATCTGCTAAAAAATGCCTGTTAGTAAAAATGACTATGGTTTTGCTGTGTGATCATCGTCTCGCGCAGCGTTTCTGATAACGGTCGCGTTTGCCAGCCGGTCAAGCGGCGAATTTTTTCGTCATTCAGTAGGCGTTTGAAAGGCGTGGGCAGTGGTAAGCGAAGCAGCGGATGTTTGCCGCCCACTGCGCACCAGGTGTTGTAGAACTGCCAGAAATCGATGTTGTCTCCTGCTATGTTGCAGGCTTCACCGATGGTGGCAGGTGTGTCCATCGCCAGTATCATGGCGCGAGCTAAATCGCCGGCATACACCATCGGCAAATTGAGGCCGACGGGGTAGGGCGTGATAACTGGCCAGCGCAATAGCCAATCAAACCAATAGGAAAACGAGTTCTGATCAAATGCACCAAAAATCACATACGGACGTATGGTCGTAAGTTGTAGATGCAGGGTTTTAGTCATACGCCAGGCTTCTTGTTCAGCCATGGCTTTAGAAATGGAATAAATGCTGAAACGCGAGCGAGTGTCTTGTGCGCTGCGCAGTGGCGCTTGTTCATCGACAGCGGTGTGGCTGTAGACTTTTTTGTACGCACTGGCCGATGAAACAAAAATTACACGTTGCACGCCAGCATCGGCACAAGCTTGCAGCGTGTTGCGTGTGCCGTCGAGATTTTGGCGAATCAACGCATCGTGATCGTTGTTGAACGCCACTTGTCCGGCATTGGCGATGACGGCATCGCAGCCACGAAAAGCGGCCGCCATGGCTGCTGCATCGGCGAGATCGGCTTTGCGCAACTCCACACCAGCGCGACGCAGCTCTGGCACTTTATCGGGGCTGCGCACCACAGCAACCACTTGTTTTCCGGCCGCCAGCAGCTCGCGCACGATGTAACGCCCGACAAAGCCACTGGCACCGGTGACAGCTACCGTGTTGTGTGTTGCGCTTTCCATGCTGTGAACTCGCTTATTTGCCAGTGAATACCGGTTTGCGTTTTTCTTTGAAGGCTTTCATGCCCTCTTTGGCGTCCGCTGAGGCGAATACCGGCCAACCGAGCTGTTCTTCATTGGCCAGCGCATCTTTTTCACTCAGGTGTTGCTGGTTTTCGCGCAGTGATTTCAAAATGGCTTGTACGGCGATAGGGCCGTTTTCATTGGCTATTTCATGTGCGATTTTCAAACCGGCTTCCAGTGCCGTGCCTTTGGGAACCACGCGGTTGATCAGGCCCCAGTTCAAGGCTTCTTGCGCGGTGATGTGACGGCCGAGCAGCAAAATTTCGGCGGCGAGCGCGTAAGGAATTTGACGGCGCAGGCGAATGGTAGAACCGCCGAGTGGGAACAAACCGCGTTTGCATTCGGTGACACCAAAAATGGCATCTTCGGCAGCGACGCGGATGTCCGTGCCTTGCAGAATTTCAGTACCGCCCGCCAAGGCGTAACCTTCAACGGCCATCACAATCGGTTTCATCGGTTGATTGTGTCGCAGCAGTGCCTGCCAGTGCAGATCGGGAATGTCTTTCATCATTTCCTGGATGAGTGCGGCATCGGCATCACCGTCAGTGCCGGATTTCAAATCCATACCGGAACAGAACGTGTCGCCTTTGCCGGTGAGCACGGCAACGCGCAGGTCGGGGTCGCTGTCTAGCAAACGCCAGGCGCGGTACATGCCTACCAGCATTTGTGAAGACAGCGCATTTTTAGCTTCGGGGCGGTTGAGAGTGATGATCAAAACATGCCCGTCTTTTTCGATGGTGCAGTTCTTGGTGCTGATATCAAGTTCAGTGGCCATGATGGTGCTTTCCTCTAGTTCATAGTGAGTAGTTGTAGTGAGCAGTTAAAGAATTTACCAATCGATGTCGTAGTTGCCAGCGGCAATCAATTCAGCCAAGGCTACTTGGTGTTGCGTGCTGGAACCGAGCGTCAGTTCATTTTGTTTGGCCCACAGCGCAAAGCGCCACAGTGGGTAATCGCGATCAACGCCCATACCGCCGTGCAAATGTTGTGTGGCGTAACTGGTGCGGTGCGCAGCATCGCCGAGCCACATTTTTGCTGCGTGAATTTCTGCGCTGGCATCTTTGCCACTGAGTAGACGATCAATGGCCTGTTGCGTGACCAGTTTCAGGCACTTGGTATCCATGTAGCAGTTGGCCACGCGATGGCCGACAGCTTGAAAGGTGGCGATTTTGACGTTGAACTGCTCGCGCTCGGAGGTGTATTGCGCCGTCATTTGCACCATTTTTTCCAATGCGCCAGTTTGATAAGCACACAGGGCGAGTGTGTAATGATCCACCAGGTATTTCACTGCATCGCGCCCACCCAATTTTTGCGCAGGGGTGTTGCTGAACTGCACAATATATTGCGGTTCGTAGGTGGTGGCCTTGAGTGCGGTGAGTGTGACGCTGCTGTGTTTGGGGTCAACCACATACAGCGCTACATCATTTCCTTCTGCGTTATTCCCTTCGGCGTTGTTTTCTTTCGCGACCACCAGCATGCGCGCGGCAATGTTGGCATAAGGTACACAC
>CAZZNL010000196.1:0-3714 GCA_964655625.1 uncultured Pseudomonadales bacterium | reverse complement strand
ACACTTGTTGCAAGGGCGTACTGGCCTGTGCGTGCTGCAAATTGCGCAGCATTTCATGCAGGCTGGCACCGGGCATGGCCATGTTGTACACCTGCAGCTGCGGCCAGGCGGCGGGCAGAGGCTCCATGCTCTCTTCAATACGAGAGCTGCCGAGCAGCAGACCGTTGATGTGATGGTTGCGGACGAGAAAGTTTTTGTAGATGCGCACATTCTCGACAAAATGCACATTGTTATAGCCGGGAATGGTCGGTGTGGAAAACACACCAAAGGCATTCACGCTGTAGTTGAAAGCCGCCATGCCCAGCACGACCAACAAAAACACAATAACCAGGCACACATTGAACGTTTTTTCTTTTACGGCGAACCAGGATGAAAAGCGCGTAGCCATACATCAAAACCTGAAATAGAGAAATTCACTGAGTTGTGTGAGGCGCACAAAACAGTACAGCAGCACAAAAGTGGTCAGCGACAAACTGATCCAGTTGGGACGGAATACCCAGCGTGTGGCACTGCGTGATGAAGTGTCGGGGTTAGTGCAAACTTCGTAATGGCGCAGCAGTGTTTGTGAATTGGGCAGTAGCCAGGCGATCAGCAGCGGCCAGATCAATTGCCCTAATTGCTTGCCGCCTTTGAACAAATTGTCATCATAAGTCACGCCTAGTTGCGTCAGCCATGTGCTGAATGCGCCCCAGTCACCCGCGTATTTCAACGGCAGCGTAATACCATTCACGCCAGCCATACCGCGCAACACTTGCCATGCACCTTGCGCGGTTTCGGCGCGGAAAAAAACCCAGGCGACGACAACGGCAAAAAAAGTGAGACTGCCGTAAATCACGGTGCGCAGCGCTTCCGGCAGTAGCGGTTTGCGTTGGCCGCACAGGGCGCGCCATGCGTGGTTGATGCAGAGGTAAGTGCCGTGCAATGCGCCCCAAATCACAAAGCTCCAACCCGCGCCGTGCCACAGTCCGCCGAGCAACATGGTGATCCACAAATTGAGGTAGCGCCGTGCACTGCCTTTGCGATTGCCGCCGAGACCGATGTAGAGATAATCGCGCAAGAAACGCGACAGCGTCATGTGCCAGCGCCGCCAGAAATCAATGATGTTGGTGGCTTTGTAGGGTGAATCAAAGTTGAGCGGCAAACGTATACCGAACAACAGCGAAATACCCAGCGCCATATCGACATAACCGCTGAAATCAAAATACAACTGGATGGTATAGGCCAGCGCGCCGCCCCAGGCTTCAAAAAAAGTCAGGTTGACGCCGTGCTCTGCTGCCGAAAATACCGGCTCTACATAGACCATAACGCGATCGGCGATCAGGATTTTTTTGGCCAGACCGATGGTAAACAACACCAGGCCGGCGGTGATATTGCGCGCGTGAATTTGTTGCGCGGCGGGAATTTGAAACTGCGGCATCATTTCTTTGTGGTGAATGATGGGGCCGGCGATGAGGTGGGGAAAATAAGTGACAAATAAAAAATAATCGCTGATGCGGTATTCCTGCACTTCGCCGCGATAGACATCCACCAGATAAGCGATCTGGGTGAAAGTGAAAAAGGAAATGCCCAGCGGCAAAATGATGTGGTGCAGCGCCCAGTTCGTACCGGCGAGGGTGTTGATATTGGCGATCAGGAAATCGGTGTATTTGTAGTAGCAGAGCAGTAACAGATTGAGCGCCACACCGCTGGCCAGTACTGCACCGGAGCGGTAGCGGCCAGCCAGCAGCAAACCAAAACCGTAGTTCATCAGTATCGATGCTGTCATCAAACCGACGTACGCGGGGTTCCACCAGCCGTAGAAGAACATCGAGCAGATTGCCAGCCAGGCGATGGCACTGCGCTGCCCCAGATAGTGACTGGCAGCGTAGTAGCCGCCCAGCGCTACAGGCAAGAAAAACAGCAGAAATTCATAAGAGTTGAACAGCACGTGATGCACTACCCATTCGGTCTGTCAGGCCGGCCATTATAGGGTATGGTCATCGCGCGGGAGTCGGGGTAGAGTTTAATCGCCGACGACAATAACTGATAACGGAACGGTGACCCTATGAGCAGTAAACAGCAGGCGGGTAAGCGACGGAAGGGAGAAGCTGGCGCACCACCAGAGCGCCGTTCGCGCACGTTTTACCGCGGTGACGGTTGGTATTTCATGACGCGGGAACATATCGATGTCGGGCCGTTTGCCACGCAGGAATTGGCGGAGGCAGGAGTGCAAGACTACGCAGGATTTTCACAGGATCTCGATCGTTTGCACGCGCAGCCTGCGGAGATCATTCCAGATGAAGCGATTTACGATGATCTGGCCGATGATGTAGAGAGCGAGGCTTAAAACGCGCGCCTACAACTTTGCCGGCGAACAAATATAGTAATTGCGAATAAAGTCTCTGGGATCATTGCGGTAAAAGTGATCGATTTCCCAGTGGTTTTGCGTAATCAGTTGTTCGATCAGCGTTTGAGAAAAGACAGCGCGCAGTAACGGCGCATCGGGGATGCGGTCAACGAATCCATCCACGTCATTGTTGATGCGGCAAGTGAAAATCAATTTCCCATTCGGCGCGATGTGATGCCGAAGTATACGCAGCATGGCGTCGGCGTCTTCCGGATCGAGATGTGTAAATACTGAGAACAGCCAGATCACATCAAAGACGCCAGAGACAGGCAAGCGCTCCTGTTGTGCCAAGGGTGCGCCCGTGGGGTTGTAGAGTGCATTGCGCACGGGCCAGTGTGCATATTGGAAACGATCGTCGAGAGGGCTGGCTGCGGTTTGCAAGAAATCGATGATTTCTTTATCGACATCGATACCGGTATAACTTTTGACAGGGATGGCGTGATTGATCATACAGGCGGTGAAGCGCGTACCGCAGCCAACGTCCAGAATGGCACTTTTGCTAAAGTCCGTAACGCCCAAACGCTCGGCCATCAGGGAAATCATTTCTTTTGCCGATTCGTCGTAGCCAGCTTGTTTCACCATGTGGGAATTGCGGCGAAACTTTTGTGGAATTTGTAGCATCATTGCCCCATTGATTTTGCGTCAGCGCAAGCCAGTTTTTCTGCGGCAACGCGTTGATCGATAGCGCTATTGGCATCATCGCGCAGTGCAGCATTGTAGATGTGCGGTTGCCGCAACTGTCCTCCCCAGCGCTGTGTGCCCTGAGCGTTTTGCCCAATCCAGGTGGCGGCAGAAAAATCGCCATCAATCTCTTCAGGGTTGCTCGTTTCCCATTGCAATAGCGGCTGGTTGGCAACGTGCAGTGTCACTCGCGCGCTGTTGTGTTGTGCGTGCAGGCGTGAGCGCGTGTAGAACGCAGTGAGTGTGATAGGCACACAGGCGGTTTTGTCGCTGGGCTGTTGCAGCGGTTTGCTGTGCAGTATGTTTTTGCCAATTTGTACGGTAAAACGGCGATCGGGCTGATAAGTCAGCGACCAAATGCCGGCCTGCTGCGCGAGATAAACCGGTTCGGCGCTATCGGTGGGCAAAGTGCTGCCGATGACAAAACTGTAGGCACCGTAACCGGGTGCGCGCAAAAAATCGCTGCCGGTCAATGTGGCTTGTCCCTGTGCAGTGATAGCTTGGTAGACAACGGGCACAGCAATTTTCTGGTTGCGCCATTGGTTATACGCGGTTTCCATGCTGTGTAATTGTGTCGATGCTGCGGCCGCTATATTGGTAGCGCCGCTGCTGTCGCGATGAAGGTCGTACAACTCGTTGGGTGAAGC
>CAZZNL010000195.1:0-3728 GCA_964655625.1 uncultured Pseudomonadales bacterium | reverse complement strand
GCCCTGCACTTCACCGGCGGCAATTTTGACAACCGGCCCTTCCTGCTTGTTAGAACACCCCAGCAAACACAAACACCACGACAGCAACACAAACGTCAACACGCGCAACACAAACAATCCTCCTACTGGCCGCCGCACCTTAACCTAGCGCTTGTCAGCCGACCATTACTGTATATAATCACAAGCTGTATAAACAAACAGAGAAAACCTCATGCAAGCTCTGACTCCTCGGCAGCAAGAAATTCTCGATTTGATCCGCACCCACATCGACGACACCGGCTATCCCCCCACTCGCGCCGAAATCGCCGAAAAACTGGGCTTCAAATCAGCCAATGCTGCCGAGGAGCACCTTAAAGCACTAGCGCGCAAAGGTGCGATTGAGATGGTCGCTGGCGCTTCTCGCGGTATCCGCCTGCCTGAACAGCAGCAGCCTGGCATCCCTGTGGTCGGCCGTGTGGCGGCGGGCAACCCGATTCTGGCCGAACAGCACATCGAAGATTACTGCCAGATTCCCGCAAACTTTTTTCACCCCCGCGTTGACTACTTTCTACAAGTGCGCGGCGACAGTATGAAAGATGTAGGCATCATGGATGGCGACTTGCTGGCCGTACACAGCACCACCCAAGTGCGCAACGGCCAGATTGTTGTCGCGCGCATCGAAGATGAAGTGACGGTAAAACGCTATCAGAAAGGCGCCAGTCCACATCAACTGACACTATTGCCAGAAAATGCTGACTACGCACCGATTGAAGTAGACCTGCGTGAGAAATCTTGCAGCATTGAAGGCATCAGCGTCGGCGTGATCCGGCGCTGATCAGATCTAATCTGATCCGCACCACACGCTCAAGCTTTTTTCACAAACTCGGATTTGAGTTTCATTGCACCGATGCCGTCGATCTTGCAATCGATATTGTGATCACCCTCTACCAAGCGAATGTTTCTCACCTTGGTTCCAACTTTCACCACGGACGATGAACCCTTTATTTTCAGGTCCTTGATCACGGTAACGCTGTCGCCGTCAGCCAATATATTGCCGTGCGCGTCTTTGACGAGCAGGCCATCACTTTCTGGCTGCACCGCATCCGCCGACCATTCGTGCGCACACTCCGGGCACACCAATTGCGCGCCATCGTGATAAGTGTAGCTGGAATTGCATTTAGGGCAGTTAGGCAAGTTACTCATTTTATTTCCATGTTTGACTGGCGGTGCATTATAACGTGTGCATCAGCGAAACTGCGGTTCCGCAGTGAGCCCCAGCTTTTCAGCAAACGCGGCACCGGCACTGGCACCCAATTTTCCTGCCAACACATCAAACGGATTTTTCTTCGACGTGTAATCAACAATGTCTTCTGCCTTCACCACATCGCGCGCCACTTGGCCTGGACTGCCGTAACCATCAATCAAACCCAGAGCCAACGCCTGCTCACCATTCCAAATCAAACCGCTGAACATCTCCGGGGTTTCTTTCAGGCGATTACCACGTCCATCACGAACGCGCTTGATAAATTGCTGATGTGTTTTGTCCAGCACCTGCTGCCAAAATGCAGATTCTTCCGGCTTGGCCGGAGAGAACGGATCCAAAAAGCTTTTGTGCTCGCCCGATGTGTAATTGCGGCGTTCAACACCCAGCTTATTCATCGCTTCTACAAAGCCAAAACCGGCAGCGGTCACACCGATGGAACCGACCAACGAACTTTCACTGGCGTAAATTTTATCGGCAGCAGAGGCAATGTAATACGCACCGGAGGCGCCAATATCACCAATCACCGCATACAAAGGAATCGCGGGATATTTAGTGCGCAAGCGCTTGATTTCGTCATATACATAATTCGATTGCACCGGGCTGCCGCCAGGACTGTTGATAACCAACAACACGGCCTTGGTTTTTGCATTTTCAAAAGCACCGCGCAAACCCGTCACAATGACGTTGGCACTGGCTTCCTGATCTTCAGCAATCACGCCATGCACGCGCACAACAGCGGTATGCTCTTTAGCCGCTGAAAAAACTGCTTTGCCATCGCCTTGCTGTAAGGCTGGCGAAAATAGCAGCATGGCACCAATCAAATACACAAACGTCAGCAATTTGAAAAACACGCCCCAACGACGTGTGCGCCGCTGTTCAATTTGTGACTCATTAACCAACTTCTCCAGCATATACCAAGCACGATCTTGTTCATTGACCGGCAATGCTTTTTTCTTTCCAAAACCAAACATAACAACACCTTTTTTGACAACGGCATCAGGATAACCGATGCCACCACGGCAAGCACCCTTCTCTCACAAGACCTGCCCGCCTATACTCGCCACGCTCACACACAGGAAATTGATTTATGCGTCACAGTCGCTTCGCATGCCTTGTTTTGGGAACACTCTGTTTGTTGTTAAGCGCCTGTGATCGCCAAGCCACTAGCCATACCACCACGGCCGATGGCAAACCCACACCCTTTACCGGCGATATTGAAAACAGTATTCGCCACTCCACACCCGATTTCCGCCAAGACCCCAAAGCCCGCGCCGGCAGCCCCAATATCGTGATCGTGCTGGCCGACGACCTGGGCTACGCCGACACTTCTCCTTACGGCAGCGAGATTCGCACGCCAAACATTCAGCAACTGGCCGACAACGGCCTGCGCTACAACCACTTCACCGTCACCGCTATGTGCTCGCCCACGCGCGCGGCCCTGCTCACGGGGCTCAATCATCATTCGGCCGGTGTCGGCTGGGTGGCGGAGTGGGATTTTGGCTACCCCGGCTATCGCGGCGAAATAGCACCCGATGTGCTTACCTTGCCACAAATTCTGCAGCAATACGGTTACGCCACTTACGCTGCGGGCAAATGGCATTTGACCAATGGCGAACACCGCTCGCGTGTTGGGCCTTTTGACTCCTGGCCGCTGCAAAAGGGCTTTGACCGCTTCTGGGGTTTTCTCGAAGGGGAAACCAGTCAATTTGAACCACCAGAAATTATCAGTGGCAATGAAGTGCAAGATGTGCCGCGCGATCCCAATTACTATTTTCCTGACGATCTCACAAACCACGCCATTCAAATGATCAAGGATCTGCGCGCTGTAGATCGTGAGAAGCCATTTTTTCTTTACTACACACCCGGTGCCGTACACGCACCGCATCAAACCAAACCGGAAGATCGCGAGCGTTATCGCGGTCAATACGCACAAGGCTGGGACAACATTCGCGAACAACGCTTGGCCAAACAAAAACAACTCAACATCGTTCCCGCCAATACCGAGCTGACACCTCACAACCCTCGCGTACAAAGCTGGAATGCACTAACAGAAGACCAGAAAAAAGTGTACGCGCGGTTTCAAGAAAATTACGCAGGCTTTGTCGACAATCTCGATCAACAAGTCGGCACCTTGCGCAATTATTTACAAGAGACTGGACAACTGGACAACACCATTTTTATTTTTATGTCTGACAACGGAGCCAGCCCTGAAGGTGATGTGGAAGGCCAACAAAACAGCCTCGCCTTTTTCCACTATCACAAAACTACCACTGCAGAAAATTTACCGCATATTGATGATATAGGCGGCCCAAACTCTCACCCACACTACCCCTTGGGTTGGGCGCAAGCAGGCAATACACCGTTCAAACATACCAAACGCAATGTGCATGGCGGCGGCGTCAATGCACCTTTCATTATCAGCTGGCCGAAGGGCATTGCCGCGCGCGGTGAAATTCGCCGGCAATTCCATCATGTCAACGATATT
>CAZZNL010000194.1:0-3739 GCA_964655625.1 uncultured Pseudomonadales bacterium | reverse complement strand
GAATAACAGTATCAAACGCGGGCTTGCCTTCCGTCAGCGTTCCCGTCTTATCAATCACCAGAGTAGTGACACGCCGCAAATGCTCAATGGCTGCGGCATCTTTGAACAAAATACCGCGCGATGCCGCGCGCCCCGTTGCCACCATAATCGACATCGGCGTTGCCAAACCCAATGCGCACGGGCAGGCAATGATTAACACTGCGACAGCGTTGATAAAACCGAACAGCCAACCCTGTTCCGGAACCAACAAACCCCACGCCACCCAAGAAACAACAGCTACCGCCACAACTGCTAACACAAAATAACCGGCGACCACATCTGCCATGCGCTGCAGCGGTGCTTTCGAACGTTGTGCTTGCGCCACTAATTGCACAATTTGTGACAACAATGTTTCTGCGCCAATTTTCTCAGCACGCATGATTAAAGAACCACTGATATTGATTGTGGCACCGATGACTGCATCACCTACTTGTTTGCTAACAGGCAGCGGCTCACCGGTCAGCATGGACTCATCCACCGCACTGCGACCTTCCAACACCACACCGTCCACAGGAATTTTTTCACCGGGACGAATACGCAAGTGATCACCGACGTTTACTTCACTCAAAGGAATGTCCGCTTCACTGCCATCATGCTGAATTTGGCGCGCTGTTTTTGGCGCCAGACCTAACAGAGAGCGAATAGCTTGTGATGTAGCGGAGCGCGCCTTCAACTCCAATATTTGACCTAGCAGCGTCAATGAAATAATCACGGCCGCCGCTTCAAAATACACACCCACTTCACCGTTGTGAAAGAAATGCTCAGGGAAAAGCTGCGGGGCGACAGTAGCAACCACACTGTAAATAAATGCTGCGCCGGTACCGGTTGCTATCAAAGTCCACATATTCGGGCTGCGATGCAATACAGACTGTAGCGCTCGCACAAAAAACGGTTTTGCTGCCCACAAAATAACAGGCAGCGTCAGCACCAATTCAACCCAGGGCTGCACGCCAGGCCGAAACCACGACACAGCATGCCCCGTCATTGCCAATACCATCACCATGATTGACAGTCAACTCGGGATTTTCCTCTTCCTCCAGCGCGGGCATCATCGGCTCCAAGGCCATGCCACATTTCGGGCAAGTATCAGGGCCGTCGGCAATCACCTCGGGGTGCATCGGGCAGGTGTATTGCGCACCAGGCACAGGTTCAGGAGCAGATCGCTCACCCAGAAACTGGGCCGGCTCTGCAGCAAATTTTTTCAAACAGCGTTCACCGCAAAAAAAATACAAGATCCCATCGTGCTCATGCCGCAATGGCGAATCAGGCTTTACCGTCATACCACACACAGGGTCTTTTATAGCGCCAACCTGATCGACATAAACCTGATCTGTGTTGGCAGGACTTTTATTACTACAGCAACTGTGATTAGAGGAACTCATTGCACAACCTCATCAAAACATAAAACGCAAACCGGCAACGACCGATGTGCTGCTGCGATCATCGCCTGTATCTTCAGCCATATCGGCAGTTTCACCCAGCAAGCGCTCGACGTTAATTTCAAGATAAGGAGAAAACTTGCGGCTGATCTCATAGCGCAGCTGCAACCCCAACTTGACATCTGACACACCAGAACCCCTATCTTGCTCACGCACATCCTGAGCAAAAGCATGCATCTCCAGATAAGGCTGCAATATCAGCTTCTGCGTGAACAACACATCGCGCTCAACATGCAGTCTGGCACTCACATCACCGTCATCACTTACGAACAGATGCGCTTGCGTTTCAAAATAATAAGGAGCAACACCGGTAAATCCAGCAACAAAATAGCTGGATGACACCGGTTTACTGTCATAGCGAATACCGGCTTGCACATCCCAAAACGTATCGAAGTTGTAACTGTACAGCGCCCAACTTTCACTGGACTGCGTTGTACTATCCGCCACCTCGCCTTCAGTTCGCAGCCACAGTTTATGATGATCCCCACCCAACCAGCCTTGCAGATCCCAATTGGCGACGGACTGATTCTCTCGATTTTCACCGGCGTCCACTTCTAAACGAAACGCATGAAATACCGTGTCGTGATCGTGCGCCATCGCCCACGGTGAAAATAAACACACCACACCTAACAGCCAATTAATGCGCATGGTGATGCTCCGCCGCCGCTGGTGAACTTTTTTCTGGCTGCTGTTTAAATTCAGCCACAACCACTTTATTCATCATGCCCGCCATCATGTGATAGAGCAGATGACAGTGAAATGCCCACTCACCCGGCGCATCCGCCGTGACCAATACGGAATACGATTTTCCAGGCGGCACAGTGACTACTGTTTTATCTGGCATTTTTTCTGCGGGCTGACCGTTATCCAACTGCACAAACATACCGTGCAAATGCATCGGGTGCGCCATCATCGTTTCATTGACAAAAGTCAGTTTGACGCGCTCACCGTAGCGCAGAGCAATGGGCTTGGCCTCACTCATGGTTTTACCGTCGATGGTCCAGATATAACGCTCCATATTGCCGCCCAGTGTCACCACAATTTCGCGCTGCGCTGCACGCACATCCGGTTGTTGCTGACGAAACCGCAAATCCGCGTATGACAACAACACATCACCTTTTGGCGCGCCCGTTTGCGCCCAGCCACTGCGCATCTGGCTGAACATATCCTGCATTTCAGATTTACTCATCTTGCTGTGATCCATCTGGCTCATATCGTGTTTCATGCCCATATCCGCCATAGTCAGCAACGCTCTTGGTCGCTGTGTGGGCTGAATACCTTTCATACCTATTTGAGGCGCCAGCGTTGCCAGAGCAAAACCGCTGCGATCTATCGGCTCTGCCACCACGGTATACGCTTTATTTTCTGTAGGCCGCACCAACACATCGTACGTTTCCGCCACACCAAAGCGAAACTCATCCACAGGCACAGGTTCCACATCACGGCCGTCTGCCGCCACCACCGTCATTTTCAAGCGTTTCTTTTCTGTATCGAGAATACGCACATCATAAAAAGACATTGCCGAGGCATTGATCATGCGCAAACGCACCGTTTCTCCAGCCTTAAAAGTTCCCGTCCAGTTTTTCTGTGGCGATTTCCCGTTGACTAAAAATGTATAGCCGCTGACGTCCGCCAAATCTGTTGGTGTCATCCGCATCACGTTCCAATCCTGTGCAGACTGCCATGCACGCTTAAAACCTCTAGCTGCTACATCCGCAAAAAAATCACTCACTGTTCGTCTTTCAGTGTTGTAATAATCAGATGACATTTTCAAATTTGAAAAAATCTCATCCGCTGTCTCATCACTAAAATCAGAAAACATCACCACATATTCACGATCCGCCACCAGCGAATCTTTGGTTTTTGGATGAATAATCAAAGCGCCGTACAAACCATCTTGCTCTTGGCCTTTGGTGTGCGCGTGATACCAATAAGTACCGCTCTGCCGCACCGTGAAGCGATAGGTAAAGGTCTGTCCTGGTGCAATACCGGGATAACCACCAAAACCTTTTACACCATCCATATAACTGGGCAGCAACAAACCGTGCCAATGTATGGAAGACGCTTCCTGTAAATGATTGGTGACGTGCACCACCACTTCTTCGCCTTCTGTCCAATACAGCGTGGGAGCTGGAAATGCGTTATTGACCGTCAGGCGAGACAGCAGCTTGCCAGTGATATTGACCGGTGCCTCACGAATATCGAGCTGGTACTCAGCAGCCTGCACCGGCATCACCAGTGGCACACTCAACAGCACAGCC
>CAZZNL010000193.1:0-3815 GCA_964655625.1 uncultured Pseudomonadales bacterium | reverse complement strand
GTTTCTGGGTCTAAGGTATGTTCTGCCGCGTGTTCTAATGCGCCGCTGTTGAGCAGGGCGGGGATGCGCTCATGCAAATGTGTTGTGTTCTGGCGTGTAATCACCGGCAGATAAGTTAGCTTCGCACGAGCTGTAATCGCAGTGGGTTGTTGCCATGTGTCGATCAATGATTGATAGGCGAGATCAGCGATTTCCCTGACGGAGTAAACCAGAATGATGTGCTGGTAGCGCTGCCAAGTGCGCTCATCGCGCAGAATAGACAAAAAAGGAGCAAGCCCGGTGCCTGTGGCGAGCAACCATAAACGTGAGGGTGGCGGTGCAGCAAAATGATCCAGCGTCAGGTAGCCGTAATGGGTGCTGTCTATCAGCATCGTATCGCCCGGTTTTACTGTAGCCAATCGCGCAGAAAAATCGCCATCGGGAATCACACTGGCAAAAAACTCCAAGGGCTCAGCATCGGGTGCTGAAGCAATAGAGAATGGGCGAAACAAATGACTGCCATCATCGAGCGTTGTGCCGAGGCGCACAAATTGTCCTGCAACAAACTGCAATGCGGGTGGTTTTTCGGCAGTAAAACTCATCAAACACGGTGACCAATACTGCGTGCTGAGAATGCGAATACTGTGAATGTTGTCATTCATGCTTTTCGCCTGCGCTTCAGTCGGGCAGTTGCGGGCTATTGAAAAACGCGTGCAATGCGCGCTCCAGATAATTGACATCTTCAACACCGGCCAATTCACGGATGGAGTGCATGGCAAAAGTTGGTACGCCAATGTCTAGTGTGCGCATACCTGTTTCTGCAGCCGTTAAGGGGCCGATGGTACTGCCGCAGCCCATATCGGCGCGCGCCACAAAAGTTTGCAACGGAATACGGTGCTGCTCGCACAGCTGACGGAAGAATGCCTGCGTGATGGCATTGCTGGCATAGCGCTGGTTGGCGTTAATTTTAATAACTGGGCCGCGATTGAGTTGCGGGCCGTGGTTCTCGTCGTGTTTTTCTGGATAGTTGGGGTGAATGCCATGAGCATTGTCGGCAGAAATCATCATGGAGCGATGCGTGGTGCGCGCTACGTTTTCGCTGCTGCCGAGCCAGCGCTGCATCACGCTGGTGAGAAAATTGCCCTGTGCGCCACAGCTTGAGACGCTGCCTACTTCTTCGTGATCGGTGCAAACCAGCATGGTGGGTTGTTGTTGATCGCAGTCAAGCATTGCGCGCAAGCCGGCGTAGCAGCTGAGCAGGTTGTCCAGGCGCGCGCTGGCGATAAAGGCGTGGTGCAAACCAATTTTTGCGGCAGCTTGTGTGTCGCAGACTGAGATTTCAAAATCAAGTACGGCGGTGGCATTGCAGTCGGGATATTGTGCGAGTAATTGCGTCAACAGCAGGCTTCTGATGTGAATTTTTTCATCCGTGCTGATGCTGTGTAATAACAGCGGCAATTCTTTTTGTGCATTCAAAGCGCGGCCGTTATTGACCTCGCGATCGAGGTGAATGGCTAAACTGGGAATACAGGCAATAGCATGTGGAAAATGGATTAGCGCGCGGGCGAGCGTGCCATCATGCCGTTGATAACAGATGCGCCCGGCGAGGCTGAGATCACGATCAAACCAAGGATGCAGCAACGCACCGCCGTACACTTCTACACCGAGTTGCGCGTAGCCCTGACGCTGCAAATCCGGTTCGGGTTTGAGTTTTAGACAGGGACTGTCGGTGTGCGCACCGACTAGGCGAATACCGCTGTGTGCGGGATCTTGAGCTGATGTGCAGAAAGCAATCAGCGAGGAATCGTTGCGAGTGACTACATAGCGCTGCCCTGTACGCAGCTCCCACGGTTCGCTTTCATGGAGCTCAGTGAAGCCGCTGGCCAGTAGCGCGGCCTTTAAGTTGGCTGTGGCGTGAAATGGTGTGGGTGAGGCGTCGAGAAAGGCGAGCAAATCGCCAGTGATATCGCGGGTCATGAGATTGTCAGGTGATGAGTGGCCTGAACATTCTATAACGGAAGATCACAAACGAAAGATCACAAACAGGAAGACCTAGCGCGCGGCAAGGCCTTCCGTCATGAATACAGTTACAGTGGATAGTGTGCTGGATAGGGCGCGTGCGCTACACCGCTATCAACGGCAGCGCGTGCGACGGCAGCAGAAACACGCGACAGCAGGCGCGGGTCTGTCGGTTTAGGGATGATGTAGCGACGGCCAAAGGTCAGAGCTTCACCGCCGTAGGAGGCGATCACGCTGTCGGGCACCGCTTCGTGCGTGATGTCGCACAGTGCACGCACCGCTGCCATTTTCATCGCTTGATTGATTACCGTGGCGCGCACATCCAATGCTCCCCTGAAGATAAAAGGGAAACCCAGCACATTGTTGACCTGGTTGGGATAGTCAGAGCGACCAGTGGCGATAAGGACATCGCTGCGCGCAGCCAGTGCAACTTCAGGGCGAATTTCCGGATCGGGGTTGGAGCCGGCAAATACGATCGGGTTGGCCGCCATTTTTAATAGTTGCGCTGCACTGAGCAGGTTGGGGCCGGAAAGACCGATAAAAATATCAGCATTGACGATGGCGTCATCCAGAGTGCGAGCGGTTGTTTCTACCGCAAAACGTGCTTTTTGTGTGCCGAGATCGGTGCGACCGGAGTGAATAACGCCCTTGCTATCCAGCATCAAAACATTGTCATGTGTCGCACCGGCGGCCATGAGCAAGTCGCAAGTCGCAATGGCGGCCGCACCGGCACCGAGAAATACAATTTTGGCGCTGTGCAGTTGCTTGCCTTGCACTTCGAGTGCATTCAGCAGCGCGGCGAGAGTCACAATGGCCGTGCCATGTTGGTCATCGTGAAAAACAGGAACATTACAGCGTTCAATCAAGGCTTGTTCGATTTCAAAGCACTCAGGTGCGCGAATGTCTTCGAGATTGATGCCGCCAAACGAGTTGGCGATCAGTGCTACCGCGTTGATGAATTGTGCGCTGTCTTCGGTATCGACCTCAATGTCGATAGCGTTGATATTGGCAAAACGCTTGAATAACAGTGCCTTGCCTTCCATGACCGGCTTGCTGGCCATGGCTCCCAAATTGCCTAAACCGAGAATGGCGGTGCCGTTGGAAATAACGGCGACCTGGTTGCCCTTGCCGGTATAGCGGTAGGCCAGCTCGGGATCGCGGGCAATCTCACGCACTGGCTCTGCAACACCAGGGCTGTAAGCCAATGACAGATCGCGCTGATCCTCGGCGGGCGTGGTCAGTACCATGGCCAGTTTGCCCGGTGTGGGCAGAGCATGGTAATCCAGCGCGGCTTGCCGCAAATCGTCATCACAGGGCGTTTTTACATCAAGCATGCCGCTGGAGTCCTGCTGGTTCGGGTTAAAAAGGAGGCTGTTGTCGATCGGAGAGGGTTCGGCGCCACTCTCCAATCTGTTGCTGACGTGGTCGTACGTTTGTGGCGATTACTTCTTGCCGCGTGAACCAAAGCGCTGTTTGAAGCGGTCGATACGGCCGCCGGTTTCAGCCACTTTCTGGCGTCCGGTGTAGAACGGGTGGCAGGCGGCGCAGACGTCGAGGTTGATGTCGCGACACAAGGTTGAACGAGTCACCACTACGTTGCCGCAGCTGCATTTGGCATTGACTTCGGCGTACTTGGGATGGATGTCAGCTTTCATTTTCAGAATCTCCGAGGTTGCGCCGCCACCAGAGCAATAGGGTCTGGCACGGTTGCAGGGAAAATGGGAGGCGCATACTAGCAGAGTCAACGGTGTAATAAAACTCCATGACTGCGAAACCCTCTTTGAAACAAAGGATTAGCTGTTCTCTTTGCGTGGTAT
>CAZZNL010000192.1:3687-3906 GCA_964655625.1 uncultured Pseudomonadales bacterium | reverse complement strand
ATCATGCACAGCCAGAAGATCCTGCTATTGCGCGTATTGTTAATGTCATTCGGAGTCGCCATGGATCGGCCACTGCACCTGCGCCCTAGGGTATCCCGCATTGCATGGATGTATTGCCTGTTGTTATTGCTGTTGATGTGGTTGGCCGTTGCCTTGGCCGCGTTACCCGTGTTGTTGCAAATAATGATGGCGGTGTTGATATTTTTGCAAACCGTGTTG
>CAZZNL010000192.1:3135-3677 GCA_964655625.1 uncultured Pseudomonadales bacterium | reverse complement strand
GTCCTGCTGTGTGGCAGTTGGAGCATCAGATGAGTGGTTGGGTGTTGCACAGCGATAGAGGGCGCGAGAGTGCAACATTGCTGCCCAAGGTTTTTACAGTGTTGGGAGTGATTTCCCTGCCATTTGTATTGGAAAACGGCCAACATATACGCGTGCTGTTGTGGCCTGATAGTGCCGGGCGTGAAGATTTGCGACGTTTGCGCAGATTGCTACAGGCCTCTTGAGCAGTGTTAGCTCAATTTGACATCTTGGCCGGCAAAGTTGGTGGGCACCAGGATGGTATCGCGAGCAATGCTGCCTGTGGTGGGGTAGTCAATATTGTAATGCAGGCCGCGACTTTCCCTGCGCGATAGCGCCGAGCGGATAATCAGTTCCGCAACGATAGCTAAATTGCGCAATTCAAGAAAATCGCTGCTGACGCGATAGTGTGCATAGTATTCAAGAATTTCTCGTTGCAATAATTCAATGCGATTCAGGGCGCGCTGCAAACGTTTGCGGCTGCGCACAATGCCGACATAATCCCACATGAAGCGGCGCAGCTC
>CAZZNL010000192.1:2715-3125 GCA_964655625.1 uncultured Pseudomonadales bacterium | reverse complement strand
CCGCTTCATCCGAATCGATCACGCGCGACGCATCCCAAGCTGGTGCCGTGGCCGGCGCGACGACTTGCGACCAGCGTGCAGCAATATCCTGCGCTGCTGAACGCGCATACACAAAACACTCCAGCAGCGAATTGCTGGCCATGCGATTGGCACCGTGCAAGCCGGTGCAGGACGTTTCGCCGATGGCATACAGATTGCTGAGGTCGGTGCGGCCATAGCGATCGACCATCACGCCGCCACAGGTGTAATGCGCAGCAGGGACCACGGGAATGGCTTCGCGCGTGATGTCGATACCGTATTGCAGGCAATTTTCGTAAACCGTTGGAAAATGTTCGCGCACAAACTCAGCCGGCTTGTGGCTGATGTCGAGCAGCACACAATCAATGCCTAGACGTTTCATTTCGTGATCG
>CAZZNL010000192.1:0-2705 GCA_964655625.1 uncultured Pseudomonadales bacterium | reverse complement strand
AAAACGCTCACCGTTAGGCAGTTTCAGGTGAGCGCCTTCACCGCGCAGTGCTTCGGTGACCAGCAGGGATTTGGCTTTGGGATGAAACAAGCAGGTGGGGTGAAACTGGTTAAATTCCATATTGGCTACGCGGCAACCGGCGCGCCAAGCCATGGCAATGCCATCACCCGATGCGCTGTCGGGATTGCTGGTGTACAGATAAACCTTGCTGGCACCGCCTGTGGCCAACACAACAAAGCGCGCATGAAAAACCTTGACTTGTTGCTGTGCGCTGTCAAAAACATAGGCGCCGGTACAGCGCATTTTTCCGCTGTCGGCGTCGGCTTGCACAATCAGATCCAGTGCCAGATGGTTTTCAAAAATGGCGATATTTTTTTGTAAACGTGTTTGATCAATCAATGTGCTGGAAACAGCGCGCCCAGTGGCATCAGCGCTGTGAATAATGCGCCGTGTGCTGTGTCCGCCTTCACGTGTGAGATGAAACTCGGTGCCGCCGGGTTCGCGTGTGAAATCCACGCCGGTGTCGATCAACCACTGAATGCTGTCGCGACCATTTTCAACGGTAAAACGCACCGCTTCTTCATTGCACAGCCCCGCGCCGGCGATCAAGGTATCGGCAACATGCGCTTCGGTGGTGTCGCTGTCATCGAGCACGGCGGCGATGCCGCCTTGTGCAAACCAGGTGGAACCATCTTGCAGCCGACCTTTACTCAATACGGCGATATTGCCTTTATCGGCTAAATGCAATGCCAGGGTGAGTCCAGCAGCACCGCTGCCTATAACCAGTACGTCGTGGTGAAGATGATCGGGTGCGTGCATGAAATCAGTTGCAGGAGTGAATAGGAAAAGTTGAAGCAGTTAGCGATCAATCAAAAATTTCGTGCCAGATGCTTTTCTTTTTGTAGTGCTTGTGATGGCCGTAGTGGTAACCCTGTTGGTGAGATTGGCCGTACGGTTGTTGCGCTGGTGGTGGGACAGAAACATTAATCGGTTGGCTGGGCTGTGGTTGTGCCAATTTTTCTTGTTCAGCGAGTGAGCGCTCGATAATTTTGTCGATTTCGCCGCGATCCAGCCATACGCCGCGACACTCAGGGCAGTAATCAATTTCCACACCTTTTCTTTCGCTCATCACGAGCTGAACTGTTTTGCATGTTGGGCATAGCATAAATTTTTTCCTCTGCGTCAGAAATAAACGACTTGCGGGCGCGGCAAATTGCGCTGCACCAACAGTTCGCTGATGTTGTGGATTTCATCGGGTTCGAGTGGGCCGATGCGCACTTTATAGAAACCGTCGAGACTGTCGACATTCACCGGTCTGCCGGTCAATGCCATCAGTTTGTCGCGCAGGGCCAATGCAGAGTCGCGACTGCGGAAGGCACCCGCCTGCAGGTAGGCGTTGTTGCCGCTGGCCGTGGGTGTTTTTTGGGGGACATTACCGCGCGACGAGGTGCTGGGCAGTGGTTCAGGGTGCGTGCTGGCTCGGGTCTTGCTGGCTTTGGGCAGATGATCTTTTTCCGCTTCGCTCATCGCGTAGTGGCTGTCGGCGGGGTCTATCGCTTCCAGACGCACTTGCGCGGTGCCGGTGCGCACGATGTCCAGCTTCACCGCAGCAGCGTAGGAGAGATCCATGATGCGTTCAGAGTGGAAGGGGCCGCGGTCATTGACGCGCACAATGGCTGAGCGGTTGTTGGCCAAATTAGTGACGCGCACATAACTGGGCAAGGGCAGCGAGCGGTGTGCGGCCGACATTTTGTACATATCGTAGATTTCGCCGTTGGAGGTTTTGTAGCCCTGAAATTTTTTGCCATACCAAGACACTTTGCCGGTGGCGGTATAACCGCTGCTGGCCGGCATGACTTGGTAGGTCTCCCCCAGCACGGTGTAGGGCGATTTATTGCCCACAGCCGAACGCGGCTCCAGTTTGGGCACGGCATCGGGAATATTGTCTGGGTCTAGTATTCTGCCGTCATCGGGTGGGCCATCACGATCCAGGGCATAGCGGCCACCGCCGCCTTCACCGCTGCTGGTGCTTGTACAGGCACCGAGCAATAACATGCTGCAACAAACGCACAGGCAGAGCAGTGCGTGGAGGTGATGCTGCGGTGAAAGCATCCGTAACAGTGTTTTAGATGGTGTGAAATGCTGGGGGTGCAGGTTGCTCATCACAATGGGCTCCGTGGGCGGGGCTTGCTGTGCGATCGCCTGTTGCGATTGCGGGTTGTCTGACAGGGAGATGCGTTACCGGTTTCCGGTGGGCACCACTTTTTTGCGCAGGTCATGCTCGGCCTTGATGGCATCTGCCAACTGATGAATCGCCATGGCATACATGCTGCTGTTGTTGTAGCGGGTGATGGTATAGAAGTTGTTGAAGCCTAGCCAGTACTCCGTGCCGTAGTCACCTTCCTGGCTGATCAGCACGGCTTGGCGTTCGCTGCCCAAGCCGCCCATCACTGGGGTTGCCCCGCGCAGGGCCAGTTCTTGCAGGGAATACTGAGGCTTGAAGCCAGTAGTGCTGGCTAGCAGTTGGGTATCAAAATTGGGGGCAACATTGGCGCGCACCAGCACCTGTTCACCGGCTTTCCAGCCGTGTTTCTTGAAATAGTTGGCTACGCTGGCAATGGCATCGGCGGTGTTGTTCCAGATATCGGCAAAACCGTCGTTATTAAAATCTGCCGCATAGTTGCGGTAGCTCGACGGCATGAATT
>CAZZNL010000191.1:0-3921 GCA_964655625.1 uncultured Pseudomonadales bacterium | reverse complement strand
TTACTGGAATGATGAGGATAAAGGTACTGCGCCTCGCGAAGAGGAAATTCCAGCAGAACTGCGTGCACAAGCGGAAGAATATCGCAACTTCATGGTGGAGGCTGCGGCCGAAGCCAATGAAGAGTTGATGGAAAAGTATCTTGAAAACGGCGAATTGAGCATTGAGGACATCAAGCTGGGTTTGCGTCTGCGTACTATCGCTTGTGAAATCGTACCTGCGGTTTGTGGTTCGTCATTCAAAAACAAGGGAGTTCCTTTAGTGTTGGATGCGGTCATCGATTATTTGCCTGCGCCAACAGATATTCCGCCCATCAAAGGCACTGACCCAGATGACGAAGAAAAAGTGGATGAGCGTGTTGCATCGGATGATGCGCCATTTGCTGCGTTGGCGTTCAAAATTGCTACCGATCCATTCGTGGGTACGCTGACCTTTGCACGTGTTTATTCTGGTGTTCTGAGTTCCGGCGACAGTGTGATCAACTCGGTTAAAGGTAAAAAAGAACGCGTGGGCCGTATGGTGCAAATGCACGCCAACCAGCGCGAAGAAATTAAAGAAGTACGCGCGGGTGATATCGCCGCCTTGATCGGCATGAAAGATGTCACAACTGGCGATACCTTGTGCAACGAAGACAAGCCTATCGTGTTGGAGCGTATGGATTTCCCAGAGCCTGTTATTTCTGTAGCGGTTGAGCCAAAAGCAAAACCGGACCAGGAAAAAATGGGTATTGCCTTGTCCAAGTTGGCACAAGAAGATCCTTCTTTCCGTGTGCGCACTGATGAAGAAACCGGGCAAACCATCATCGCCGGCATGGGTGAATTGCACCTCGATATTATCGTTGACCGTATGCGTCGCGAGTTTAAGGTGGAGTGTACGGTTGGTAAGCCGCAGGTGGCGTATCGCGAACGCATCACCAAAAAAGCGGAAATCGAAGGCAAGTTTGTGCGTCAGTCAGGCGGTCGTGGTCAGTACGGTCATTGCTGGATTCGTTTTGAGCCGGCTGAAGATCAAAACGCAGAGAATTTGGAGTTCGTTAACGAAATCGTCGGCGGTGTGGTACCTAAGGAATACATTCCTGCCATTCAGAAGGGTATTGTCGAGCAGATGAAAAACGGTGTCTTGGCGGGCTACCCACTGTTAGGTCTGAAGGCCACGGTATTTGATGGTTCATACCACGATGTAGACTCTAACGAAATGGCGTTCAAAGTAGCTGCTTCCATGGCGACCAAAGAATTGTCGTTCAAAGGCGGTGCCCAATTGCTTGAGCCTATTATGAAAGTTGAGGTGGTGACACCGGAAGACTACATGGGTGACGTAGTGGGTGACTTGAACCGTCGCCGCGGTATGATCTTGGGGATGGATGAGAATCCATCTGGTAAAGTTATCAATGCTGAAGTGCCGTTGGCAGAAATGTTTGGTTACGCCACTGACGTGCGTTCTATGTCACAAGGGCGCGCCAGCTACTCAATGGAATTCTTGAAATATTCTGAAGCGCCGAACAATATTGCTCAGGGTATTATCGAGAAAAACAAACGCTAATTTATATTCAATCAATATTTGTAAAGAGGAAATTGCAATGGCTAAGGCAGCATTTGAGCGTAACAAGCCACACGTAAACGTCGGCACGATTGGCCACGTTGACCACGGCAAAACCACATTGACTGCAGCGCTGACTATCGTCTGTGCTGAAGTGTGGGGCGGTGAGAAGAAAGCGTACGACCAGATCGACGCAGCGCCCGAAGAAAAAGCGCGCGGTATCACCATCAACACAGCGCACGTGGAATACGAGTCTGCTGAGCGCCACTACGCGCACGTTGACTGCCCGGGCCACGCTGACTATGTTAAAAACATGATCACAGGTGCTGCCCAGATGGATGGCGCGATCCTGGTCTGTTCTGCTGCTGACGGCCCGATGCCGCAAACACGCGAGCACATCCTGCTGTCGCGTCAGGTAGGCGTGCCTTACATTGTTGTGTTCCTGAACAAAGCGGACATGGTTGACGATGCCGAGCTGCTGGAGCTGGTGGAAATGGAAGTGCGTGAACTGCTGAGCCAGTACAACTTCCCGGGCGATGACACACCTATCATCGTTGGCTCTGCGCTGATGGCGGTAGAAGGCAAAGACGACAACGGTCACGGTACTTCTGCCGTGAAAAAACTGGTGGAGACGCTGGATAGCTACATCCCAATGCCAGAGCGCGCGATCGACAAGCCGTTCCTGATGCCTATCGAAGATGTATTCTCTATCGCTGGTCGCGGCACGGTGGTGACTGGTCGTGTAGAGCGCGGCATTATCAAGTCAGGTGAAGAAGTTGAAATTGTCGGCATTAAAGCGACAGCCAAAACAACTGTTACGGGTGTTGAAATGTTCCGCAAGCTGCTCGACGAAGGTCGTGCGGGCGAGAACATCGGTGCACTGTTGCGTGGTACCAAGCGTGAAGAAGTGGAGCGCGGTCAGGTATTGGCCAAGCCTGGCACGATCAAGCCGCACACCAAGTTCGAATCAGAAATTTACGTGTTGTCGAAAGAAGAAGGTGGTCGTCACACGCCTTTCTTCAAAGGCTATCGCCCACAGTTTTACTTCCGTACCACTGATGTAACGGGTGAAATCCAGTTGGCAGAAGGCGTAGAGATGGTAATGCCTGGCGACAACGTACAGATGACGGTCACGCTGATTGCGCCGATTGCGATGGAAGAAGGTTTGCGCTTTGCGATTCGTGAAGGCGGCCGTACTGTCGGTGCCGGTGTTGTAGCGAAGATCCTTGAGTGATCTTTTAGGTCATGCCCAAAAGCCCTGCCATGTTCTGGTGGGGCTTTTTTTTGGCTGACGTTCTCGGGTGCCGATCGTATGAGTAAATCCGATATCGCTAGTGGCAGTGATATTCCACTGAGTGAACACATCAAAGCACGACTGATTCGTGTGCTGTATGGTTTGTTGTCGCATTGCTCTCTGCGAACAATACAGCGATTGGGAGCATTGATTGGCGCACTGCTGTGGCGCAGCAATACTCGCATGGCCAGAACTACACTGGCTAACATCCGTTTGTGTTTTCCTGCATTGACAGAGGCGCAGCAGCGGCAGCTGGCATATCGCAGCTTGCAGGAAACGGGAAAGACCATTTTGGAAACCGGCGCCTGTTGGAACTGGTCATTGGATCGTTGTCGAGCACTAATTCGTAATGTCGAGAATGAATCGCTTTTTGCACAGTATTGTGCCGATAGTCGCGGTTTGATTTTGTTGATGCCGCACTTGAGCACTTGGGAGATGCTGCATCCTATTTTGACAGCGCATACGCAGTTCACTGCCATGTACAAGCCGCCAAAAATTCGCCCACTGGATGGTTGGATGCAAGCGGTGCGCAATCGATCCAGCGCCACCATGGTACCTGCCAATCGCAAGGGTGTCAGTGATCTGATGAAGGTGCTGAAAGCGGGGGGCTGCATCGTGGTCTTGCCGGATCAAGAGCCTGAACGTGAGAGTGGCACCTTTGCTCCCTTTTTTGGTATAGAGACGCTGACCATCTCATTGATACATGGGTTGGCGACCAAGACCAACGCACAGTTGTTGGAGGTCAACGCAAAACGTCTGCCAGATGGTCGCGGCTTTGATGTGATCTTCCGCGATGCCAATGCGGTGAATACCCCTGATTTGCGAGACTCGGCCACGGCAATGAATGCCGTCATTGAGGGCGCTGTAAGAGATATTCCTGAGCAATATCAATGGGAATACAAACGCTTCAAACGCCGGCCCGAGGGTAAGGCCGACTTTTACTGAATGTGGTTAGGGTTTGCCCCATGCCTGCCCTCTGGTAACATGCTGCGCCAGTTTGCACGTCCATCTCTAGCTGTATAAGCGTGGTATTCAGACCCGATGATCCGTCAACGCACTCTCAAGAATACGATACGAGCCACCGGTGTAGGTC
>CAZZNL010000190.1:0-3942 GCA_964655625.1 uncultured Pseudomonadales bacterium | reverse complement strand
CCGTACATGAAGCCGGTGCGCGCGCCGTACAAGAGGCATTGCAACACCCTGTGGCGATTGTGTTTGGGCGCGAAGATCGCGGTCTGACAAACGAAGAGCTGCAACGCTGCACCGCTCACCTGCATATTCCGGCCAATCCGGTTTACAGCGCCCTCAATTTGGCAACGGCGGTGCAAGTGGTGAGCTATGAAATTCGCCAGGCAGCGATGACGCAAGCCGAGCAACCGGAAAAACCGGACTGGGCCGCCTGGGATATCGCGCCCGCCACTGCACAAGAGCTGGAGTATTACTTGGGCCATTTAGAACAGACTTTGGTGGATATCGGCTTTCACAATCGCGACAACCCGCGCCAGACCATGCCGCGCCTGCGCCGTTTGTTTTCGCGCATTCGCCCCGATCAAATGGAGCTGAATATTTTGCACGGCATACTCACCGGCACGCAGCATATCGTCAAAAAAGAAAAAGCTCTGCGCGAAGAAAAAAATGCGCGCGATGCCTCTACCTGAAACTAGCCGATCAGTCTCAACCGACTCTCAACCGCGCAGCTCGCGGCGCAGCACTTTACCCACATTGGATTTAGGCAAGCTGTCGCGAAACTCGACATGGCGCGGCACTTTATAAGCCGTCAACTCCTGGCGCGCAAAGCTGCGCAACTCGTCTTCGCTCAGCGCAGGATTTCTCGACACCACAAACAATTTCACTGCTTCACCACTCACGGCATCTGGCACGCCTACAGCCGCACACTCCACCACATCCGGGTGTTTGCTCATCACGTTTTCAATTTCATTGGGATACACATTGAAACCGGACACGATGATCATGTCTTTTTTGCGATCGACAATGCGAATGTAACCGTCAGGGTCCACCACGGCGATATCACCGGTATACAACCAACCGTCCACCACAGTTTCTTGCGTGGCCTCTGGGCGCTGCCAATAGCCTTTCATCACTTGCGGCCCCTGTGCGCACAATTCCCCCGCTTCACCTGGCGGCAAACTGATGCGATTGCTATCGACAATTTTGATTGCGGTACTCGGCACAGCAATGCCTATGGTGCCGACGCGCGCATGACTAGGGGGATTGATGGTCAACACCGGGGATGATTCTGTGAGGCCATAACCTTTCAACGCCATACCGCCCGACAGGGTGAGTTTGAGCGCAGAAAAATCCAGACGACAAAAACGTTCATCATTTAACAAAGCCACAAACAAGGTATTAATGCCGATAAAAGCAGAAAACCGTTGCTTAGAGAGTGTGGCCGCAAAGGATTTGATATTGCGCGGATCCGTAATCAACAGCGAGTGACTGCCGGTGTACGGCAACAACAAGCAATGCAGCATAAATGCATAGATGTGATACAGCGGCAGCGGCGCAACGGCTGTCTCACTACCGGCAACCATACCGGCTTTATCCAGAAAAATGACACACTGGTGCATATTGGCCAATACATTGGCGTGTGTGAGCATCGCACCTTTTGCCACACCCGTCGTGCCGCCCGTGTATTGCAACACGGCAATATCCGTTGCAGATACTGCAACCTGTTTGCAAATACTCGCCGCACCTTTTTGCAAGGCCGTTCGCCATGTCACCGCCGTTGGCAAGTGATACGCAGGCACCATTTTTTTGATGTATTTAACAACACTGTTAATCAACAAACGCTGCGCCGGTGCGTGCAAATCGGCCATCTCGGTGATGATGACGTGCTTCACTGCTGTCTTCGGTAACACTGCTTCCAGTTTGTAGGCCATATTGGCCAATACCACCACGGCTTTTGCACCAGCATCGTTAAACTGATGTTCCATTTCGTGTGGGGTGTACAGTGGATTGGTGTTCACCACCACCAAGCCGGCACGCATGGCGCCAAACACCGCGACCGGGTACTGCAATAAATTTGGCAACTGAACCGCGATACGATCACCCGGTTGCAAATCAGTATGCTGTTGCAGATAAGCCGCAAACTGCTGCGACAAGTAATCCACGTCGCGGTAACGCAGCGTGCGCCCCATGCAGGTGTATGCAGGGTGATCGGGATAGTGATTCACTGCATGAGCCAGCACATCCGCTACGGTTTGCAGCTTATCGTCTGCAGTAGGCAGCGCAGTGGGATAACCCAGTCTTTGCCGCGCCGCCTCGATACTTTGCATCACAGCTGATGCTGCCTGTTCCTCTGCTTGCTCCATTGCATCCTCCTACACAACTGTGCTTTTGGCATTGTCTTATAGCCCTTGTCTTATATAGTAGCAGTTTATAAAACACAGAAAGCCATAGCGGCTCGTGCACACCATTTCATCAAGGTTAATTCACTGTGTCATCTATCAACAGCGCCAACACCGCTCTGTTAACCCGTATGGTTACTCTGGGCATAGCCATTCCCGTATTGCTGGGCATTTTTACCTATGTCGGTTTTTTTACCAATTTCACCACTGCCCTGTTCAATCAACAAAGTTTTGAAGAATACTATCTACACACCAGCATCTTTCGTTTCCGCATACTGGGCAGCCATTTATTGCTGTGGGTTTACGAACACATAAAAGATTGGCCGCTGGCCGATTTTGCTCCCTACGGTTTGAAAGCCGTCGATAAAAACGGCAATGCCAATTTCTACTACGCCTATTTTCTGCTCAACACCACATTTCTAGCCGCCACTTGCAGCACGCTAATCATTGCGCTCACGCGCTTTACACAGCGCGATAGCTTTACCAGTGTGGATATGCCAGTTTTATTTCTGGCCTTGCTGATGAGCTTTGCACAATTTGTCATTACACCTTACGACACCTTGTCTTATTTTTTTCTGGCACTGGCACTGATTCCCTGCTGCAAACAACAGCCTTCAAGGGGCGATCACTTATTGCTAGCAGCCGTTGTGGTGCTAGGCACGTTGACGCGAGAAACCGCTGCGCTGATCCTGTCTCTGTATTTCACTGTGCACAGACAAAAAATCCTGTCGAAACGCATTACGCCAGAATTGGTGCGTCTGCTCGCGTTAGTCGCACTGTTTTTACTCACCTACTGTGCACTGCGTTGGCATTTGGGCACAGAAGATGCCACCCACAAATCCTTCCGTTTCTTCCGCAACATCAGTAACGACCCATTGCCCATTGTGGGCGGACTTTTCTTTCTCGCCATGCTGGTGCCATTTTTTCTTGATGGCGCAGGTAATCGCCACCTGAAAGCTTTTCTGCTCGCCTCACTGCCCTATTGGTTGATGATGTTTGCCGTGGCCTACCCTTGGGAGATTCGCCTGTGGGTGCCGATTTTTCTGCTGATGACTTTTATTAAACTGACGCACCATCATCTCCCTAACGAGACAACGCCATGAGCACTTTGCAAAACATTCCCTTCGCCGACATTGAAATTGGCATGCAACGCCAGTACAGCAAAACGCTCACCGAAAAGGACATTCAGCTGTTTGCTGAAACCTCCGGCGACTACAACCCTGTGCATATGGACGCCAACTACGCCGCCACTACCGCTTTCGGTGCGCGCATTGCGCACGGCATGTGGAGCGGCGCGCTGATCTCCGCCGCCATCGCCACTACGCTGCCCGGCCCCGGCGCGGTGTATCGCAGTCAAACGCTAAAGTTTTCCAAACCTGTCAAACTGGGCGACGTCATCACTATCACCCTGACTGTGACCGACAAACGCGACCGCGTGAAGCTGATCACGATTGACTGTGAAGGCAAAAATCAACACGGCGACACGGTAGTAAAAGGCGAAGCCGAGGTGATTGCCTCGGCAGAATCCTTGTCGTTTACGCTGTGATCAACCCGCTGGCATGTACTCGCCGCCGTTGATATCCAGCGCGGCACCGGTGATGATCGTGCCGTTAAAGCCGCAGACCATCAGGGAAAATAAAGTAAAGAACTTCGGCTTATCGGTGTATTTCTCCAAGTAACTCAAGGACTAGAGCGCAACGAAGAAGGCGATCAGGTTAACCACTAC
>CAZZNL010000189.1:1554-3964 GCA_964655625.1 uncultured Pseudomonadales bacterium | reverse complement strand
TACTTGGGCGAGCTCAAGGCCGATGTCAGAGTTATCCGCAATGACGAGCTCACGGTCGATGAAATCATTGCGTTACAGCCAGAGAAAATAGTGATTTCGCCAGGTCCCTGCACGCCCAATGAAGCCGGTGTTTCTGTGGCTGTGTTGCAGCGCTTGGCGGGTGAATTGCCCATTCTAGGCATCTGTTTGGGTCATCAGAGCATTGGTCAGGCTTTTGGTGGCAAGGTGGTGCGCGCGCGCCAGGTCATGCATGGCAAAATTTCGCCGATCTTTCACAATAATCAGGGGGTGTTTCGCGGTTTGCCCAGCCCGTTCAATGCCACACGCTATCACTCCTTGGTTATCGAAAAGGATAGCCTTCCCGACTGCCTGGAAATAACCGCTTGGACACAGCGGGATGATGGCGGTGTCGATGAAATCATGGGAGTGCGCCACCGCGAATTTGCTCTGGAAGGCGTGCAGTTTCACCCTGAATCTATTTTGAGTGAGCACGGCCACGCGCTGCTGCAAAACTTTCTTTCGCAGTAACGGAGTCCGGCTTATGCAAATTCAGCAAGCGATTGCGGCCTTGGTGCAGGCGCGCGATTTATCGCGCGAAGAAATGTATGCCGTCATGCAGCAAATCATGACCGGTGGCGCTACGGATGCACAGATTGGCGGTTTTCTGGTGGCCTTGCAAATCAAGAGCCCCACGGTTGAGGAGATCACTGCGGCGGCACAGGTAATGCGCGAGCTGTCCACCAAGGTACGCGCCAACGTCAACCGCAAGCATTTGGTTGACACCTGTGGTACCGGTGGCAGTGGCATTGCCATGTTTAATGTGTCCACGGCCAGCGCTTTTGTTGTGGCCTGTGCCGGTGGCTTTGTTGCCAAACACGGCAATCGTTCGATGACTTCTAAATCCGGCAGCGCTGATCTGCTGGAAGCAGCGGGGGCGAACCTGGACTTGAGCGCCGAACAAGTGGCGCGCTCGCTGGATGAAATCGGCATAGGCTTTATGTATGCCATCAATCATCATTCCGCGATGAAATACGCCTCCACTCCGCGCAAGCAGCTAGGGGTTCGAACCATTTTTAATATTCTCGGACCGCTGACCAACCCGGCTGAGGCTCCGAATCAGGTGCTGGGTGTATTCAATCGTGGCGCTGTGTTAAAGCTGGCGCAGGTGATGAAGAATCTTGGTTCCGAGCATGTGTTGATCGTCAACGCGGATGAAGGGCTGGACGAAATCAGCATTGCCGGCCCTACCCGTATTGCCGAATTGAAAGATGGGGAAATCAGGGAGTACGACATCCGTCCAGAAGATTTTGGCCTGCAAAGTCGGGCGATTGCTCCGTTGTTGATTGACAGTGCCGAGCAAAGCCTGGCGCTGGTAAAACAAGGTCTGACCGACTGCGATTCCCTCGCCTCCGACATGATTGCTCTGAATGCCGGTGCCGCCATTTATGCCGCTAATCTATGCAGTACGCTGGCACAAGGGGTGGATATGGCGCGCGATGTTTTGGGCACGGGTATCGCTTGGGAAAAAATGCAGGATTTCATTATTTTCAGCCAGCACGTCAAGTAAATGCTGTGAAAACATTCGCAGCGCAGTGAGAGCACAATGAGCACGGCAACCATTCTCGACAAAATCAACGCCCGAAAAAGGCAAGAAGTACAACAGCGTTCGCAGGCCGTGTCACTGGCCGAGCAAATGGCGCGCGCTAGCGCGCAGCCAACCGCGCGCGGCTTTGCCGCTGCGCTGGGGCGAAAAATCAGCCAAGGGCAGGCGGCAGTGATTGCCGAAATCAAAAAGGCTTCACCCAGTAAGGGAATTATTCGCCAGGATTTCTACCCCGAGGAAATTGCCCGCTCTTATGAGCGAGGTGGTGCCGCTTGCCTGTCGGTGCTGACCGATGTGGATTTTTTTCAGGGCGCGGACGAATATCTGCAACAAGCGCGCAACGCGACCACGCTGCCGGTGCTGCGCAAAGATTTCACGATTGACCCTTACCAAATATGGGAGGCACGCGCTATCGGTGCCGAGTGTGTGTTGTTGATTGTTGCCAGCCTGTCCGATATGCAATTACAAGAACTGCATGCCTGTGCTGGAGAAGCCGGGCTTGTTCGGCTCGCGTTGCGCGCGAGCTGTATGTACTCGCCGCACAGCAAGGGCTGCATTTCATTGACGCACCCATTTCCGGCGGGCAAGCCGGCGCGGAAAAAGGTCAGTTGGCAGTGATGGCTGGCGGCGACGCAGCCGCCTTCACGCGCATCGAACCCGTCATTGCCGCCTACAGCAAACGCGCCAAGCGCATTGGTGACGCAGGCGCTGGGCAGCTCACCAAAATGGTCAACCAAATTTGCTTTACCGGCGTGGTGGCCGGCTTGGCTGAAGGCTTATTTTTTGCCGAGAGTGCAGGCTTGGATA
>CAZZNL010000189.1:1170-1543 GCA_964655625.1 uncultured Pseudomonadales bacterium | reverse complement strand
CACAAGGCGCAGCACAATCTTGGCAGATGGATAATCGCGCTCACACCATGCTGCGCGGTGAATACAATTTTGGTTTTTCTGTCGATTTAATAAGAAAAGATCTCGATATCGTACTTTCAACTGCGAAAGATTTTCATTGCGAATTACCTGGCGTAATGCAAATCAATCAATGGTATGAAACCCTACAAAAAATGGGACACGGCAACAGCGACACTTCTGCATTACTCGAAAGATTGCGCCATCAAAAAACTTGACAACGCGCTGCACAAAGTCGCTAAATGAGCCATGAAATTCAATGACTTGTGATAATACGAGTCATTCCCATTCGAGGACTACAGCGATGAAAGGCAATAAAAAAATTATCAACATTCTG
>CAZZNL010000189.1:0-1160 GCA_964655625.1 uncultured Pseudomonadales bacterium | reverse complement strand
TTCTGAATGAATTATTGGTTGGAGAACTTACCGCCGTCGACCAATATTTGATCCACGGTGAAATGTACGCGGACTTCGGCTTGAAGAAACTTGCTGAAAAAAGCCTGCATGAATCCGAACATGAAAAACTGCACGCACGCGCCATTATTCAGCGCCTTCTATTCTTGGAAGGCAAGCCGCAAATGGAAAAGCGTAATCCACTCACGATTGGAAAAAGTGTGGTTGACATGCTGAAGTCTGATCTTGCACTGGAATACCATGTGGTCGGCGAATTGAAAAAAGCCATTGCCGCCTGCGAAACAGAACAGGACTATGTCACGCGCGAAATGCTTACCGTGCAACTGGATGACACCGAAGTCGATCATGCTTACTGGCTGGAACAACAAATTCGTTTGATTGAGATGGTTGGTCTACAAAACTATCAACAATCACAAATGGGAGACGCGCCATGAAAGGTGATAAAAAAATTATTGAGTGCTTGAATAAAGTGCTCAAAAACGAGCTGACTGCCATCAATCAATATTTTTTGCACGCGCGCATGTTGCGTAACTGGGGCTTAGAAAAACTCAACGAACACGAGTACAAGCAATCCATCCGCGTGATGAAAGAAGCCGACAAACTGATCGAGCGCATCCTATTCCTAGAGGGTCTGCCCAATCTGCAAAACCTCGGCAAATTGTTGATCGGCGAGACCCCCGTAGAGTGTTTGGCGGGCGACCTCAAATACGAAGCCGGCAGCCAGCGCCCTCTGCTTGTAGAGGCCATTCAGCTGTGCGAAGTACAACAGGACTATGTCAGTCGTGAGCTGCTCGAAGAGCTACTGGAGCACTGCGAGGAAACCATCGATTGGCTAGAAACCCAGCACAGCCTGATCGGTGAGCTGGGCTCAGCTAACTACCTGCAATCCCACATTGGTAGCAACGATTGACAAACCCAGTAACGCGAACGAGAATAACTCTCATTGATGTTTACTGGGTTATTCGTATGTTCGTTTGCGTCTGCCGAGCTATCACCGAAAAGAACATCCGCGATGCGGTGCAGGGCGGTGCCCGCACGATGAAAGACCTGCGCGAGCAGTTGGGCGTAGGAGCGGACTGCGGCTGCTGCGGCTCCTGCGCCAAGCAGTGCCTGCGCGAAGCCACACACAACCTACCCCACAC
>CAZZNL010000188.1:2184-3966 GCA_964655625.1 uncultured Pseudomonadales bacterium | reverse complement strand
CCCGATGCACCATCGCGCAACAAATAAAAATCATCCACTTTCTCACAGCGCAATTCTGTCATTTTCACCACATCCATTTTTGGTGGTGCAGCCTCGCCATTGCGCAACAACTTGCGGGTGTTTTTACATGCACTATTGGTGCAACCAAAATACTTACCAAAACGCCCTGTTTTTAACTGCATCTCGGAGCTGCATTTGTCACATTCAATCACGGGGCCATCATAGCCTTTTAACTTGAACTGCCCCGCTTCTATGTCGTAACCATCGCAGTCCGGATTGTTGCCACAAATGTGCAACTTGCGCTTTTCATCCAGCAAGTAGGAATCCATCGCCGCGTTACATTTTTTACAGCGGTGCTTGTGACGCAACAACTGCACCTCGGCATCATCATCGGCAGATATTTCATCGCCAGGAATAAGATTGACCGTGGATTTGCAGCGCTCTTTGGGCGGCAAGGCATAACCTGAACAGCCGAGAAACACGCCGGTACTGCCAGTGCGTATCTGCATATTGCGGCCGCAGCTGGGGCATTGAATATCGGTTTCGGTAGGGTCATTGGGGCGCATACCATCCTTGCCTGCCTGTGCGCGCGCCAGTTTCTGACGAAAATCTCCATAAAAATCATCCAACACTTTGGTCCAGCTTTTTTTTCCTTCCGCCACTTCATCCAATGTCTCTTCCATAGTGGCCGTAAAGCTGTAATCCATCAGATCGCTAAACGATTCCGTCAATCGCTCCGTGACGATATCACCCATTTTCTCCGCAAACAGACGGCGTTTTTCCAACTTCACATAACCGCGGTCTTGAATGGTAGAAATAATCGCTGCATAAGTAGACGGACGGCCAATGCCGCGTTTCTCCAACTCTTTGACCAAGCTCGCTTCTGTAAAACGCGCCGGTGGGCTGGTGAAATGCTGTGTCGGATTCAGTTTTTTCAGCGCCAGTTTTTCACCCACTTTCATATCGGGCAGCACGGCGTTGTCTTCATCGTCTTTCTTGTTGATCTGCGGCATCACCTTGGTATAGCCATCAAACAACATCACACGACCGCGAGCACGCAATTCAAACTCGCCAGCTTTCACCTCGACGCGCGTGCTGGTGTATTGTGCCGGCGTCATCTGACAGGCGACAAACTGCTGCCAAATCAAGGTATACAAGCGCTCGGCATCTCGATCTACACCGGTTAATTTATTCGGTTGCAACGTGACATCCGAAGGCCGAATAGCTTCGTGAGCCTCCTGCGCACCCGATTTACTGGCATAGAAATTGGGTTTAGCAGGCAAATATTTTTCACCGTAATGCCCGCCAATGAAATCGCGACAAGCATGCACTGCATCCATCGACAAATTGGTGGAGTCAGTACGCATATAAGTGATGTAACCCGCTTCGTACAGACGCTGCGCCATCATCATGGTTTTTTTCACACTGAAGCCCAAGCGCGTGCTGGCTGCTTGTTGCAGTGTAGACGTGATAAACGGCGCTGATGGACGAGACTGCGTGGGCTTGTCTTCACGCGCAGTTACCGCGTATGCCGCCTTTTGCAAGGCAGCGACAGCCGCCATGGCCTGCTGCTCATTGACTGGACGAAAGTTGTGTTCGCCTTGTTTGACGACTTCAAAAGCAACGGCACTGCCTGCCGTGGTATTCAGATCGGCATGAATTTGCCAAAACTCATCTGGCACAAACGCACGAATTTCACGCTCGCGCTCTACTACCAAACGCACCGCCACTGACTGCACACGACCTGCCGACAAACCACGCGCCACTTTTTCCCACAGCAGT